>DAITAE010000434.1:0-4348 GCA_036824445.1 Streptosporangiaceae bacterium
GTAGCCGGTCGTGTTCTGCAGGAACAGCAGTGGCGTGTCGGTCTGGTTGGCCAGCAGGATGAACTCCGCCGCCTTCTTGGACTCCTCGCTGAACAGCACCCCCCGGGCGTTGGCGAGCACGCCGACCGGGTAGCCGTGCACCGATGCCCAGCCGGTGACCAGGCTCGTGCCGTAGGACTCCTTGTACTCGCCGAAGCGCGAGCCGTCCAGCACCCGGGCCAGCACCTCGCGCGGGTCGAACGGCACCCGGACATCGGCGGGCGCGATACCGAGCAGCTCCTCGGGGTCGTGAGCCGGCTCGTCGGCGGGGAGCGAGGGCGGCGGGCCGAGCTTGCACCAGTTGAGCTCGGAGACGATCCGGCGGCCGAGCCGGATCGCGTCTCGCTCGTCGGTGGCGAAGTAGTCGGCCAGCCCGGACACCTGTGCGTGCATCCGCGCGCCGCCGAGCTCTTCGTCGTCGGCGTCCTCGCCGGTGGCCATCTTCACCAGCGGCGGCCCACCGAGGAATACCTTGGCCTGGCGGTCGACGAACACCGTGTAGTCACACATGCCCGGCACGTAGGCGCCGCCCGCGGTGGAGTTGCCGAAGACCAGCGCGATGGTGGGTATGCCCAGCCCGGAGAGCTCGGTGAGGTCGTGGAAGATCTTGCCGCCCGGGACGAAGATCTCGGACTGGGTGGGCAGGTCCGCGCCGCCGGACTCGACCAGGTTGATGACCGGCAGCCGGTTGCGCCGGGCGATCTCCAGTGCGCGCAGCGACTTGCGCAGCGAGTAGGGGTTCGCCGCGCCGCCCCGGACGGTCGGGTCGTGGGCGATGAGGATGCATTCGACCCTGCTCACCACGCCGATGCCGGTGACCAGGCTCGCCCCAACGGTGAACTCGGTGCCCCACGCCGCCAGCGGGGACAGCTCGAGGAAGTGGGCGTCGCGGTCGAGAAGCAGCTCGATCCGCTCCCTGGCCAGCAGCCGGCCCCGCGCCCGGTGACGCTCCGCGTACCGCGGCCCGCCGCCCGCCCGCGCCAGGTCCAGCTGCTCGTCGTGCTGGCGGAGCAGCGCTAGCTGCGCCTCCCGGTTGGCCCGGTATTCCGCCGATCCGGTGTCGAGGGAGGAGCGCAGCGGGGTACCTTCCGCGGCGCGGGCTGCTGCCGCTGTCTGCACGCCGCCGGTCACCCTCATCGCCGCTGCCGGGCGGCGGACGTCGCCGCCCCGTCCCGGATCATGGCTCCTGCTGCCACGTCTGCCTCCACCGCCCTAGGTCGCCTATTCGTGATCATGACTTCGGCGCCGCCGGATGTACAGCCAGCTCATGATCATGAAAGCGGTGCCGGACTGGTCAGAAGCCGTTCAGCAGCGATGAGTTCAGCCCGGTGACCGCCACGCCCGCCCGCCGCATCCGGTCCGGCTGGCCGCCGGGGAGATCAAGGGTGACGGTGAGGCCGCCGCCGGCGGTGTCCGACAGGGCGGCCGCACCGCCGTTGGCCGTCACCAGCCGGTGCACGATGGCCAGGCCCAGGCCGGCCCCCGCTGGGCTGGTGCTCACGAACCGGCGGAACGCGGCCTCCTGCTGCGCCTTGCTCATGCCCGGCCCGTCGTCGGCGACGGTGATCCTGGCTCCCTGGCTGTTGGCGGAGGCGGTGACCCTGACCTGGCCACCGGAGGGGACCACATCAAGCGCGTTCGCCAGCAGGTTGTCGAGGATCTGTTCCAGGTGGCCATCGCCGAGAGTGGCCCGCACCCTGGTCAGGCACCGCGTCGTGAGCCAGATGCCGCGCTCCTCCGCGACCGGCCCCCAGGCCGCGGCGCGGTCCTGGATCACCGCGTCGACGGCGACCTCGACCGGCTTGGACACCACATTTTCCGCCCGCGCGATCGCCAGCAGGCCGTCCACCAGCCGGGACAGCCTGGCGATCTCGCCCTGCGCGGCAGCCAGCTCCGAGGCGGTGGCCTGGTCGGCGTCCTGGGTGAGCAGGTCCAGCCGCAGCCGGAGCGCGGCGAGCGGGGTGCGCAGCTGATGGGAGACGTCGGTCATCATGGCGCGGTTACCGTGGACGAGTGCCTCCAGCCGCCCGGCCATGGTGTTGAACGTCTGGGCGAGACGGCGTACCTCCGGCGGCCCGTGCCCGGTCCCGGACCGGGTGGCCAGCGCGCCGCCGCCGAGCTGCTGCGCCGCCGCGTCCAGGGCGGACAGGGGACGGCCCACCCAGCGCGCCAGCAAGACCGCGGCGAGCGCCGCCGCCAGCAGGCCGATCGCCGCCACCGCGCTCAGCCAAGCCCAGAGCATGTGCAGGCGGCTGTGGAGCTCCCGCGTGGGACGGGAGAGCAACACGGCCCCGTCGGGGCTGTTCTCGTTGCTCGCTATGCTCACGACGACCCGCAGTCGGCCGCCGATTTCTGAGGGCGCATAGTCGCGGTCATGCAGGACGGTCGCGACGGCCGCGCTGGCGCCCTGCGGGGCTGGCAGCGCCTTCCGGTCCGCGCCCCCCGTCTGCGTGACCAGCTGACCATTCGCGTCATAGACCCACGCCTGGTCACCGCGCTGCCGCGCGTTCTCCAGCGACGTCGTGAGGGCCGGGTCAGCCGTGTGTCGGTCGATTCGTTGCTGGGCCGCCCCCGCCATTGCGTGCGCATTCATGAGCGCTTGCATTCGGAACGAATCCTGCTCGCGCCCGGCGGTGACCAGCCCGAGCGGAATCACCGCGAGGATCAGCAGGGCGCTGACCAGCGCCAGCATGGTGATCACGATCCGGCGTGCCATCAGGGACCACCGAGACGGAAGCCCCTGCCGTAGGCGGCTTCGATCGGCACGCCTAGCTTGCGCCGAAGCGCGGCCACATGCACGTCCAGCACCTTGGTCGGCCCGTACCAGTGGGCGTCCCAGGCGCTATCCAGGATCTCCTGCCGGCTCACGACCCGCCCCGGGTCGGCGGCCAGGCACTCCAGGATGTCGAACTCCTTGGGGGTCAGCGCCACCTCACGCCCGGCAACGGTCACCTTCCGGGCGCGCACGTCAACCGCGAGCGGGCCGTGCCGGAGCACCCCGTCGCCGGGATGGACCCGCCGCAGCACGGCCCGGATCCTCGCCAGCAGCTCTGCCAGGCCAAACGGCTTGACCATGTAGTCATCCGCCCCCGCGTCCAGCGCCAGCACGCGCTCCGGCTCCTCACCGCGGGCGGTCACAACGATGATCGCCACCCCGGACCGCTGGCGGAGCCGGCGGCAGATGTCCACGCCGTCGCCGTCGGGCAGGCCCAGGTCCAGCAGGACCACATCGGGATCGGCCCGGCTCAGGGCGTCACCGCCCGTCGTGACGTGCTCAACGGCGTATCCGTTGCGGCACAGCCCGCGCACCAGCTGCGTGGCGATCCCCCGGTCGTC
Organism: Streptosporangiaceae bacterium; assembly: GCA_036824445.1. GTDB lineage: Bacteria > Actinomycetota > Actinomycetes > Streptosporangiales > Streptosporangiaceae > UBA9676. The sequence continues at coordinate 3,376 of DAITAE010000434.1, forward strand.
CTCCACGACCAGCACGCTGGCACCGCCTGTGCCGGGCGTCGCGGCACGGCCGGGCGCACGCACCGACGGTGTCATGGCACTACGTTAGATGCCGGCGCCGGGCCCCGTGCGGGATGGGGCGATCGCGGGCGCGATGGGCCGCCGGCGGCCTGGCCCGCGGCCGTGTCGCGGCGGGCGCCCAGGAAACGGCGAGGGCTTGCGGTGCGTGGCAACGGCTCGCTGGCGATGCGCGGTAACGGCTCATGGCGTCCCCTCCGCCGGACGGGTCCGGCAGCCAGCCTGCCGCCGGAGCACCCGCTGCGGTTGACGGTCAGCCCCGTGACCCCATCCGACCGGGGGCGATAAGCTCCGGCTCGATGATCGTGATCGTGGCAGGAGTTTCGGGCAGCGGCAAGTCGACCGTCGGCGCCCTCCTCGCCGGGCAGCTGGGCTGGGAGTTCGAGGACGGGGACGACCTGCACCCGGCTAGCAACATCGCCAAGATGGAGATCGGCGTGCCGCTGACCGACGAGGATCGCCGACCCTGGCTGGACGCGGTGGCCGCGTGGGTCGACCGGTGCGCCGCGGCGGGCAAGTCGGGCGTCGTCGCCTGCTCAGCGCTGAAACGTTCCTACCGCGACCGGCTCCGTGCCGGGCGCCCGGACCTGCAGATGATCTTCCTGCGGGTCGACCGCGACATCCTGGTCGCCCGCCTGGCGGAGCGGCACGGTCATTTCTTCCGCCCAGATCTGCTCGACAGCCAGCTGGCGGACGTCGAAGTTCCGCTTGCGGACGAGCGAGCCATCGTGGTGGACGCCAACGAGCCGCCCGCCAACGTCGTACGGGAGATCATCCGGCGGCTGGGGCTCAGCTCGTAATCTCTCCGCGGTGCTACGACGGCGTGGGCCCGCGCGGCACGCCCTGGGCCGCGTACCGTGGAGGCAGCCGGGAGCGGAGACAAGGCCATGAAGCTGAAGCTCGACCTGCACGACAT
>DAITAE010000435.1:0-4334 GCA_036824445.1 Streptosporangiaceae bacterium
GGTCGATCCCGTGGAGCCCGATTCCGTGCTGGCCGGGCCCGTGCTCGCCGACGGGGCGCCGCTCACAGCTCAGCTCCCGCTCCGGCATGCGGCTGCCGCCGATGCAGGCGCATCGCGCGAACGCCGTAGTCGATGCCGGTGACCACCGTGACGGCCACCGCGGCCGCCATCACCGCCGCCCTCAGCGCTGCCGGCGGCCCCGGCAGCACGTACAGAGCGATCGCCACCACCTGCAGCAGTGTCTTCAGCTTGCCGCCCCGGCTGGCAGCGATCACGCCGTGGCGGATGACCCAGAACCGCAGCAAGGTCACGGCGATCTCCCTGGCGAGAATGACCGCGGTCACCCACCAGGCCAACTCACCCAGGGCGGAGAGCGTCACCAGCGCGGCGCCGGTGAGTGCCTTGTCCGCGATCGGGTCCGCGATCTTGCCAAAGTCGGTGATCAGGCCGCGGCGGCGGGCGAGCCGGCCATCCAGCAGATCCGTCACGGAGGCCACGCCGAAGACCACGAACGCCGCCACCCGCCAGTCCGGCCCGCCAGCCAGCAGGAACGCGACGAAGACCGGCACCAGAACCAGGCGCAGCACCGTCAGCGCGTTGGCGACGTTGACCAGCCCGGGCCCGGGCAGAGCGGCCACTTCGGGCTGGGCCGTCACTTCGGGCTGGGCCGTCAACTCGGGCTGGGCGGCCAGTTCGGGCTGGGCTGCGGCCGGTGCGGGCTGAGCGGGCGGTGTGAGCCGGGCGGGCGTGGGCCGGGCAGGCCGTGCCGCACCCTGGGGCGGCTCACCTCCCGGCACCACCGGCCCGCCCAGTCAGCGCGTCTGGCTCGGCCGCGGCGCGGCGGGTGGCGTGGCAGGCAGGGCGTCCGCCACCAGGTCCACCCCTTGCGACGTGACCACCCTTGCCCTGATCATGCCGCCAGTGATCAGCGGCGTGGGCGACCTCACGGTCGTCACCCCGTCCACCTCGGGCGCCTGGTGGGCCGCCCTGCCCTCGTAGCGCAGGCCGCCGAGATCTTTCTCGATGAGGACCTCGACCGTTTCGCCGACGCGGTCGGCGGCACGCTGGGACATGACTTCGTCGGCGACGCCGGACAGCTCATCGGCCCTGCGGGCGATCTCCGCCGGGTCCAGCTTGCCGGGCAGCGATGCTGCTCCGGTCCCGTCCTCGTCCGAGTAGCCGAAGATGCCGATCGCGTCCAGGCGGGCCAGCGACAGGAACCGCTCGAGTTCGGCCAGATCACCGGCTGTCTCGCCGGGGAATCCCACGATGAAGTTGGACCGGACGCCCGCATCCGGGCACGCCTGCCTGATCTGGCCAAGCAGGGCGCAGAACCGCTCGGTGTCGCCGAACCGCCGCATCGCCCGCAGGACGCCGCCGCTCGCATGCTGGAACGACAGGTCGAAGTAGGGCGCCACGCCGTGGGTGGAGGTCATCACGGTGATCAGGCCGGGCCGGACCTCCGCGGGCTGGAGGTAACTCACCCGGACCCGGGTGATCCCGGGCACCGCCGCCAGGGCCGGGAGCAGCTCATCGAGCAGCCGGAGGTTGCCCAGGTCTTTGCCGTAGGAGGTGGAGTTCTCGCTCACCAGCAGCAGTTCCCGTACCCCATGGGTGGCCAGCCAGCCCGCCTCGGCGATCACGTCCTGCGGCGGACGGGAAAGGAACGCGCCACGGAAGGCCGGGATCGCGCAGAAGCTGCACCGGCGGTCGCATCCGGAAGCGATCTTGAGTGGCGCGACAGGCCCGCCGTCCAGCCTGCGCCGCACGGTCCGCGGGCCCGATGCGGGCGCCGTTCCCGGCGGCAGATCGGCGATGGCGCTGGTGGAGCCCGGCATGTTGCGATCCGGCATGCCGTGGCCGGGGACGTGCGGGGGCGGCGCGGCGGGCCGCCCAGTGGGGGCGAGCGGCAGCAGCCGCCGCCGGTCCTGCGGCTCGTGGGCGGGCAGCCGCTCGCCGGCCAGCACCGCGTCCAGCCGGGCGGCGATGTCGCCATAATCGTCGAAGCTCAGGACCTGCGCCTCGGGCAGCGCCTCGGCCAGCTGTGATCCGTAACGCTCGGCCAGGCAGCCCACCGCGACAACCCGGGCGCTGCCGGACGCCGCGTCCAGCAGCTCGGCGATGGATTCCTGTTTCGCCGCCTCGATGAAGGCGCAGGTGTTGACCAGCACGACGTCTGGCTGCCCGGCGTCCCCGTCCCCGGCCACCGTCCAGCCGGCCGCGTCGAGCCGCCCGGCGAGTTCCTCGGAGTCGACCTCGTTGCGCGCGCAGCCCAGGGTCACCAGGCTGACGGTGCGCTCCCCCGCCTGCGGGTTCTCACTACTCGACGACACACCGGAAGACTACGGTAAGCCCGGCCGTGCGGACGAACGGTGCGGCGGCGGCGCACCGTGCCGCTCGGTCGCGGCGCGCGGCCATCAGCCGGACGTCTGGCTGGGCAGCTTCGTCCCTGGCCCGAAGCTCAGCGTCACCGGCTGGCCGGGCGAACCTGGCCGGCCCAGGTTTCTCCCGTTCACGGTCAGCAGGATCCCGCCCGGATTGCCGATCTGCATGGTCACCGCGTGGTGGAAAGTCCAGGTCTTGGTGCTCCCGCCCACCACGTAGTCCTGGGACAGGTAATGGCCGGCCGACGTGGTGAACTCGACCCAGCAGTCCTCGATGGCGGTCAGCCGGATGACGACGGTATGGCTGGCATGCGTGGCGACGGGCGAAGGAGTGGGCGTGGGGGTAGCGGGTGCGGTCGACGGGTGGTGGCTCGGCTGGGCCACCGGGGCGCCGTGGTGCGGTGAGGTCACCGCCGCCACCGCCCGGTAGGCGCCGTATCCCAGGACGAGAGCCAGCACGATGATCATCGCGATGCTCCAGTTTGGTGAGCGCCGCTCCTTCAGCTTGATCGGCGTGGCCGGTTCGAAGACGTCCGCTGCCCTGATGGCCTGGGGAGAACCATGGGTGGCGTCGTATTCGTGGACCAGCTCCTCGGCGTCGATGCCGACCGCACGCGCGATGCTGCGGATGTGGCCACGGGCGTAGAAGTCGCCACCGCACGCGGAGAAGTCATCACGTTCGATGCCCCGGATGATCGTCTCCCGGATGCAGGTTCGCTGACTGACCTGCGTAATGGTGAGACCGGCTTCGCTACGGGCCTGCGCCAGGGCATCACCGATGCTCACGCCGCGCCTCCACTGTGCTTGTGGCACTGCTGCTGCCCGGTAAGGCGGGCGCAGTGACCGGGATGGGGTGCGGTCCCGGAGGCGGAACCAATATCAAGTTTAGACCCGCCCCCGATCCGCCGTGAAAGCCAAGGGCCGTGATCAGCCGTCCTGCCCGCCCCGCAACGATGCCAGGACGCCAGCAAGATCGTCCGGGGTGACCAGGACGTCCCTCGCCTTCGATCCTTCGCTCGGTCCCACGATGCCACGGCTCTCCAGCAGGTCCATGAGCCGGCCGGCCTTGGCGAAGCCGACCCGCAATTTCCGCTGCAGCATCGAGGTCGAGCCGAACTGGGTACTGACGACGAGCTCGGCGGCCTGGACGAGCAGTTCGAGGTCGTCGCCGATGTCGGCGTCGATCTCGCGCTGGTATCCCTCGGGCACGCCCACGTCCTCGCGGTAGGTGGGCTGAGCCTGCTTGGTGCAGTGGCCAACGATCTCGCGGATCTCCTTCTCCGAGACGAAGGCGCTCTGCACCCGCAACGGCTTGCTCGCCCCCATCGGCAGGAAGAGCGCATCCCCCTGCCCGACCAGCTTCTCCGCGCCCGGCTGGTCGAGGATGACCCGGCTGTCGGCCAGGCTGGCGGTGGCGAACGCGAGCCGGGTAGGGATGTTCGCCTTGATCAGGCCGGTGACGATGTCGACGCTGGGCCGCTGGGTGGCCACCACCAGGTGGATGCCGGCCGCGCGCGCCAGCTGGGTGATCCGCACGATCGCGTCTTCCACATCCCGGGGGGCGATCATCATCAGGTCGGCGAGCTCGTCCACGATCACCAGCAGGTACGGGTAGGGCAGGAAGACCCGCTCGCTGCCGGGCTGCGGGGTGAGCTTGCCCGCCCGCGCGGCCTTGTTGAAGTCGTCGATGTGCCGGAACCCGGACGCGGCGAGGTCATCGTAGCCAAAGCGGGTGTACGACAGGCCGTGCCCGAATGCGAACAGCGGTGACGGATCCACCGAGCTTCCGCCGTGCGGGCCGGCGAGCCTGGACCGGAGGTAGGACGACGGCAGGGCCACGTCCGGGCCCGGCATTTCGACGGGCAGCTTGCCGCTGGGCACGATCCGTCCGGACAGCACGCCTGCGATCGCCCTGCCGCCCTCCTCGCCGGGAAAGAAGGCTTGCACCAT
>DAITAE010000026.1:0-16775 GCA_036824445.1 Streptosporangiaceae bacterium
GAGACCGGGTCCGGGCAGGCCGGTGACGACGCGGCAGAGACCGCGGCCGGTGGCGCGCCCGAAGCCTGAGCCCGTGGCCACCCGGCACACAGCACGTTCCTGAACAACAAGAAGCGAGAGAAGAGAACATGGCGAACTTCACCGCCGCGGATGTGAAGCGGCTACGTGATGCGACAGCCGCCGGGATGCTCGACTGCAAGAAGGCGCTTGAGGAGGCGGACGGGGACTTCGACGCCGCGGTTGAGATCCTCCGCGTGAAGGGTGCCAAGGACGTCGGGAAGCGGGCCGGCCGGGTCGCGGCCAACGGGCTCGTCACCGCGGCACTGGACGGCACCAGCGCCGGGGTCCTCGTCGAGCTGAACTGTGAGACCGACTTCGTGGCCAAGACCGAGCTGTTCCAGCAGGCGGCGGCCGACATCGCGGCCGCCGCGCTGGCACACAGGCCAGCCGACCGGCTGGCGCTGCTGGGGACCGAGGTCCGCCCCGGCATGACGGCCCAGCAGCTCATCGAGGAGGCGGGCGCCTCGCTCAAGGAGAAGCTGGAACTCGGCCGGTATGCCCTGCTCGAAGGCGGCTATGTAGCCAGCTATCTGCACCGGTCCGACCGCGCCCTGCCGCCGACCCTGGGGGTGCTCGTCCAGCTGGACGTGTCGGCCGAGGAGACGGGCAAGGATGTCGCGCAGCAGGTGGCGGCGATGCGGCCGCAGTATGTCACCCGCGATCAGGTACCCGGCGACGTGGTCGAGAACGAGCGGCGGATCGCGGAGCAGATGACCCGCGAGGAAGGCAAGCCCGAGCAGGCGATCGGCAGGATCGTCGAGGGTCGGCTGGGCGCGTTCTTCAAGGACGTCGTGCTCACCGAGCAGGCGTTCATCAAGGACCCGAAGAAGACGATCAAGCAGGTACTGTCCGATCAGGGCGTCACCGTGCAGGCGTTCGCGCGGTTCCAGGTGGGCCAGGCCGGCTGAGCCCCCGGGCCGCCGCCGGCGTGGGCGGTGGGCCCACGGGCGGGTAGGCGGCTTGCCTGTTGTTGTCTTTGCCGGGGCGGAGAGGGGTAACGTCGTGCGGACAGCACATGAAGGGCAGACGCACGTCGGCCCGCCGGTCCCGCGAGGACCGGGCCGGGCAGGCAAGCAGGCCAGACACGCCAGGCATGCCCGGCTGGCCAGACATACCCGGCAGGCAAGGGACCGACGGGAGCGACAGTGATAGAAGAGATCCTCTTCGGGGCCGAGGAAAAGATGGAGAAGGCCGTCGCGGTCGCCAAGGAGGAGTTTGGCACCATCCGGACCGGCCGCGCCCACCCGGCAATGTTCAGCAAGATCACGGCCGAGTATTACGGCACCCAGACCCCGGTCAACCAGCTCGCCTCTTTCCATATCCCGGAACCGCGGATGGTGGTGGTGCAGCCGTTCGACAAGTCATCGCTGGCAGCGATCGAAAAGGCGATCCGGAACAGTGACCTCGGGGTGAACCCCGCCAACGACGGTGCCATCATCCGCGTGGTCTTCCCCGAGCTCTCCGAGGAGCGCAGGCGCGAGTACATCAAGATCGCGCGGCACAAGGCGGAGGACGGCCGGGTGTCGATCCGCAACATCCGCAGGAACACCAAGGACTCACTGGACAAGCTCGTCAAGAGCGGGGAATCGGGTGAGGACGAGGTTCGCCGGGCGGAGCGGGAACTCGACGATCTGACCCACACCTACGTGGGGCAGGTGGATGAGCTGCTCAAGCACAAGGAAGCCGAGCTCCTCGAGGTCTGAGGTGTCAGCCGACGGACCGGCCGAGCCTGTGGTGCCGGGGAAGGATGGCACACCGCGCGCCCGGGCCCCGGTGCGGGCCGGCCGGAATCTCCCGGCCGCGCTGGGAGTAGGGGTGGCGCTGGGCGGTCTCGCCATTGTCACGCTGTTCACGGTCAAAGCCACGTTCCTCGTCTACCTGGCCGCTGCCATCGCGGTCGCGTTGTGGGAGCTGTCCCGGGCCCTCGGGGCGCGGGACATCGGCCTGCCGCTGGTTCCGGTGGCCGTCGGCGGCACGGCGGCGATCGTGCTGGCGTACTGGTGGGGCGAACGCGCTCTGGTGGCCTGCGTAGCCATCACCATGATCGTGATCCTGGCCTGGCGCCTGCCGGGTGGCACGGTCGGCTACCTGCGGGACGTGACCGCGGGCGCCTTTGCCCTGATCTACCTGCCGCTGATGGCGGGGTTCGCCTCGCTCATGCTCGCCGCGCCCGACGGGTCGCGGCGCACCCTGCTCTTTCTCATCTTGGGCGTGTGCAGCGACATCGGCGGCTACGCCACCGGAGTCCTCATCGGGCGCCACCTCATGGTGCCCACGATCAGCCCGAAGAAGACCTGGGAAGGGTTCGGGGGTTCGGCGCTGGCCTGCCTGGTGGCGGGTGCCGTCGCACTGCCGCTCCTGCTGCACGGGGCGGTCTGGCAGGGACTGCTGATTGGCGCGGCAGCGCTGCTGGCGGCCACGCTCGGAGATCTCACCGAATCGATGATCAAGCGGGATCTGCAGATCAAGGACATGGGCTCGGTCCTGCCCGGCCATGGCGGCGTCCTCGACCGGATCGACTCGCTGGCGCTCGCCGCGCCGGTGGTGTGGCTGCTCCTAATCGCCTTCATACCGGTGGCGGGCCAGGGCTGAAAGGGAAGCCGTCACAAAGGCCTGCCGCCCATCTGGCCGCGTTTGGAGCCTGTTTTCATGGGGAGTTTGCGGGCGTCTATCCGCGTCGTGGCGATGGGAGTGCTGAGCGATGTTCAGACGGCCGGTCAGCATCGTCTTCATTATCTACGTGATCATCGGCATCGTGGTGGCATGGACCCGTGCTTACATAACCGTCGGCCTTATCAAGGGTGCGCTCTCCGCGCTGCTCGCGATATTCCTCTGGTTCCTCCCCCTGCTCGGCGTCAGCCTCCACCTGCACTAGGCGCGCCTGGCGAGTCTGGGCATGCCGGAGAGCTGCCAGACGTGCCGGAGACCCGCCAGACGTGCCGGAGACCCGCCAGACGTGCCGGAGACCCGCCTGACGTGCCGGGCCAGCGGGCTGCCGACGGCTAAGCGGCCGACAACCCAGCTGCGGCGCTGCGCGGCAAGCTGGGTGATCAGGCTGGACGCGCCGCGCTCCTTGGCCAGTTGCCGTTCCCGCTCGGTGATCGGCAGGATCCAGAGCCACCGGACGGGCTCCCCGCCGAAAGTGAACCCGGACAGGTCCGGCACCTCCGGGCCAATGAGCTGGCCGGGGTCATCCAGGAAGCCAACGCCCTCGTTCCCCCCGCCCAGGGGGAAGGTCGCTGGCTCGTGGTACCAGCGGATGCTGTGACCGGCCCCGAACCACGTGACGGCCCGCCAGGGGTACTGGGCCAGCCACAGGAAGATGCGCGCCGCCTCGGGGCTGGGCACGGTGGTGGCGATGGCGAGCTCGATCCGCGCGTAGCCGCTGGGATCCTCCATCACCTGCTCGACCACGGGCATCCGCTGGCAGCTCATGCCGACCGTGGAGAGCACCGTGTACGGCCGCTGCTCGGTGGGTGGGCGCTCGGAGACCCCCACCACGGGCTGCTTGCCGCCGCCGACATCCCAGTACCGCGCGCCGGGCCCGAGCCGGGCCAGCAGGTGGCCCAGCATGGACTGCTGGAAGCCCGTCCACGAATCCTCGCGCCCGCGCCAGCGCCAGAACGCCGTCGCCCGGTCGGCCCGCGGGCCCAGACCTTCCATTGCGTCATCGAGGGACCAGCCGAACGGGCTCTGGCCCACGATGTCCCGGCTGTATCCGGGCATCCCCCGGGACATGTCGGACCATCCGGGGATGACGGCCAGGATCTGGCCGCCCTCGATGATGGCGACCCCGTCGCCCTCCTCGAACCACAGGGCGCGCAACGTCCGGGCGTCAAGGGGCGGCCGGCCGCCGGGATGCTTGGTATGACCGGCGGGCATCAGCGGCGCCCGGCCGGCGTTGAGCCGTGACAGGTCGGTGCTCGCGGGCGCCTGCTGGTGATTGGCGATCCACGCGGCGCCCACAATGGCATCGGCGTCGTGCAGGTAGACGGCGGTGGTGGCGCCGTCATACTCGACTATCACCCGGCGGCTGCCGTATGGGCTCTGATTGTCCAGCAGGATCCCCGGCTGGCCGGAATGTGCGGCAAGCCGTGAGCTACCCGCGCCCTTGCGCAACGTTGGCATGTGTCGAAATCTACTGACTTGCCGCAGCTCATGAATGCGTTGCCGGCAGATATTCTTCAGGTTGTCGTCGGTCAGCGCCCGGCGTCACCCGCGGACCGCCACCCGCCAGCACCCGAACGGAGCATCCTTGCCCGGCACCCGTACCCGGCCACCCCGCCATCTGGCCGACCTCGACCCAGCCGCGCGCCGGGCGGCCGCCGCCGAGCTGGGCGGTGAGCCCTTCCGCGGCGACCAGCTCGCCCGCCACTATTTCGCGCGGCTGACCGATGACCCGGACGACATGACCGACCTCCCGCTGGCCTCCCGCGCCGAACTCGCAGCCGCGCTGCTGCCACGGCTGCTCGCCGCCGAGCGTGAGCAATCCTGCGACAGCGGGATGACCCGCAAGACACTGTGGCGCACGGTGGACGGCGCCTACGTGGAGTCGGTCCTCATGCGCTACCCGGGGCGCGTCACCATGTGCGTTTCGTCGCAGGCCGGCTGCGGGATGGCCTGCCCGTTCTGCGCCACCGGCCAGGCGGGGCTGACCAGGAACCTGTCTGCTGCCGAGATCGTCGCGCAGGTGGTGGCCGGCGCGCGGGCGCTCGCCCGGGGCGAGGTCCCCGGCGGGCCCGGCCGGGTCTCCAACGTTGTGTTCATGGGCATGGGCGAGCCGCTCGCGAACTACCCGCAGGTGATCACCGCGCTGCGCCGGCTCACCGACCCGGTGCCCGACGGGCTCGGCATCTCCCAGCGGTCGGTCACCGTCTCCACGGTCGGCCTGGTCCCGGCGATCCGGCGGCTCACCGCCGAGCGGCTCGGAGTCACCCTGGCCGTGTCGCTGCACGCGCCGGACGACGAGCTACGCGACGAGCTGGTGCCGGTGAACAGGCGGTGGAAGGTGGCCGAGGTTCTCGGCGCGGCCTGGGAGTACGCGAGCGTCACCGGCCGCCGGGTTTCGATCGAGTACGCGATGATCAAGGATGTCAACGACCAGCGCTGGCGGGGCGAGGCGCTGGCGCGCCTGCTCGCCGGGCGGCTGGCCCACGTCAACCTGATCCCGCTCAACCCGACGCCAGGCTCGCGGTGGACCGCCTCCACGCCGGCGGCGACCAAGGACTTCGTGGCGGCCCTGGAGGCCCGCCACATACCGGTGACGGTGCGCGATACGCGCGGCCGTGAGATCGACGGAGCGTGCGGCCAACTGGCAGCGAAGAATATGCCTAACGATGGCCGCGGGGGACTCCCGCTCGCACCGCCGGTGCCGGTGCCTGAGTAACTGGCGGGGTCACGGACCAGTAGCGTTGTCGGTCATGGCCGGGAAGAACCCTTTCGCGCGGGGAAGTCGCGCCGCGGCCTGGTGGCTGGTACACCGGCTCTGGCAGGGTGCCGAGCGCGCGGGGGCGATCACCGCGGACACTCCGGCCGGCCGCGCTTTCGCGTCGTTCGGCCCAGGCTCGGTGATCGGCTTCCCCGCCGGCGCCGTGTACGGCGAGCGGTGGATCGAGATAGGCGCGGGCACGTTGGTCGCCGCGCAGGTCAGCCTCAGCGCGGGGATGGTCCCGGGGCAGGATCTGGGGGATCAGCCGGTGCTGCGGATCGGTGATCACTGTGTCATCGGCCGGGGCAGCCACATCGTCGCCCATCACTCCATCGTTATCGGGGATGACGTCTTCACCGGCCCCTACGTCTACATCACCGACCAGAACCACGGCTACGCCGACCCGAACGTGCCGATCGGGCGGCAGTGGCCGAGCAACACGGCGGTGTCCATTGGTGCGGGAAGCTGGCTCGGTGCGGGGGTGATCGTGCTTCCCGGCGCGTGCATCGGGCGCAACGTGGCGGTCGCCGCTGGCTCCGTCGTCCGCGGCCAGGTGCCGGATCGGTGCCTGGTCGCCGGGGTACCAGCTAGAGTCGTCCGCGAGTACGTGACGGGTAACGGGTGGTCACCAACGGCGCCAACGTCTAGCGATCATGGCTGATCGGCCAGGAAACCGGCTGTTTGTCTGTCACGATGGGATGACTGCCGTTGACGGAAGCGGCGGATCGCCACGCGGCGTCCGGCCGGGGGCGAGCGCCCGGCGGCACCACAGCGGAGAGGGCACGTGGAGGGACTGGACGGTCTTGTCGCGACCGCGGCATACCAGCCGGAGCCGACGGCTGCCGCCGCGGCACGCCGTTTCGTCCGCGACACGCTGCAGACCTGGCTCATCAGCGGCGCCACGATCGCAAGCCACGGGCTGGTTGACGACGCCGTGCTGCTCACCAGCGAACTGGTTACCAACGCCGTGGTGCACGCCGGAACTGCGGTTGAGGTCACCTGCAAGCTGGCCGGCGGAGGGGTCGAGGTCGTGGTCAGCGATAGCCACCCGGCCAGCCTGGTGCCCGAGCCCCCAGAGCACGAGCACATTCCCGCCGAGCGCACCAGTGGATACGGGCTGCTGCTCCCGGCTGCCCTCGCGTCCGCGTGGGGCGTGACCTATGGGCAGTCCGCCAAGGCGGTGTGGTTCCGGATAGGACAGGCGGAATCCGCCCCGGAACCGGGACCTGGCCAGGGCGGTCAGCGGGGGGACGGCCTGCGCGCCGCCCTCGACACCGGGTTCCACGCGGTCCCCGATCGCGGGCCGGATGGACAGGCAAAGCTGGTGGCCGCGCTGCGCCAGGCGCCGGTTGCCCCGGTCGTCGCGGGAGCGGGAGGGGCGCCGGCGGGGAACGGCATCCACCGGTGGCCGGTGCCTCCATTCGGGGAGCCTGGCTATGACGAGCTGCTGACCACCACGGTGGAGTCGGCACGCGCGGCCGTAGGCGCGGACGCCGCCTACGCCATGGTGCCCGATGAGGACGGTGAGCTTCGGTTGCGGGCGGCGGTCGGCCGTTTCCCGTCGCCGGCGGTGACCACAGCCCCGGCGGGCGCCGGGCCGGCCGGGCTTGAGGGACAGGCGAAGGCGGCTGGCCGGACCGGGCAGATCCCGCAGGCCACACGCAGGCAGTCGGCAAAGCGGACCGGCAGGGCCAGCCGGGCAGGACGCTCCGGGCAGGCCAGGCGGGCCAGGATGGTGGAGCAGGCCAGGCGGGCCGGTCTGCTGGCGCAGCCCGGAACGGGCGCACCGTCGCTGGCAGTGGCGCGGGCGGCGGCCGACGCAGCTCCATCCGTGCTGACCGTGCCGCTGGTGGTGGATGGCCGGGTGACCGGCCTGCTGGCGGTGGCATCCGGGACGGCGAACAGGTTCCGCGACGACGAGGCGGTCCGGTTGCAGCATTTCGCCGACCGGTGGGGGCCGACGCTCGAGCGTGCGCGGCTCAGCGAGCTGGAACGGGTCCGGCGCGGCCGCATCGGCGCGCTTGCGCAAGCCCGCGGGCTGCTAGCCGACGACCTCAGCGCCGATGAGGTCCCGATGCTGGCCGCTGAGGCCGCGGTGCCCCGGCTCGTGCCCTGGTGTGCGGTGCTCCTGCCCGCGGACGGGATGGGTCTGCGGGTGGTCTACGCGCGGCACATGGACGAGGAATGGTCGCCGGCCCTTGCGTGGCTGCTTGACCGCGTGTCCGAGACGGCGGGCGCCGAGCCGCCCCGCCCGGCCGCCCCGGGCCGCCCTGGGCCGATGTGGCGCTGGCCGATGGCGGTGCCGGGGCTGGCACAGCCACCCAAAGGCGCCGATGCGCTCGCCGCCGAAACCGCCTGGTGCTTCCCGCTGGGCATGCGCGCAGGCGCGGGTCTGCTGGCCGTCGGCCACCAGCGCGACGAGCGGCTCCCCAGGGAGGTGGCGGACCTGGCGGCCGATCTCGCATGCCGGGTCGGCCTGGCGCTGGACAACGCCCGGCTGGTGGGCCAGCGGCGCTGACCGCCTCCTGCGCTTCCCAGCTTGATGCCCGCGGCGCTGATGGCCTGCTTGCCTGCTGGCTAGCCGACGGCCTGCTTCTGCCGTTGCTTGCCGCTCGTGGGCTGCTTCTGCCGCTGCTTCCGTCCCGCAGGCTGCTCCTGGCGCTGCCTCCCGGGCGTGTGCTGCTGCTTCCCTGGCGCGTGCTGCTGGCTGCGTGGCGTGGGCTGCTCTCGTCGCCCGGCCCGCCCCGGGGGGCTGGGCGGGCCGGGCGAGTCCTGCGGGCCGGACGGATGCCGCGGGCCGGCGGAGTCCTGCGGGCCGGGCGGATGCTGAGGGCCAGATGGACGCTGCGGGCCGGACGAGTCCTGCGGGCCGGGAGAGTCCGACGAGCCGGAAGTGTCGTGGAGCTGGGGCGCGAATTCCTTCCCGCGCAGCGCCTGCTCCACGAGGTTCGCGGCGTGCGCGGCCGTAACGAGACGCCGCCCCTCGGTCCGGTAGGCGGCGAGCACCGCGTCCAGCCCGCTCACGGGGAGCACGCCGCCAAGCTCGGTCCGGGCGGTGCGGTATCCCTGGCGCGCCCCCTCCACACAGGCCGCCAGGTGACGCCTGGCCAGCGTCGCGAGCGCAACGGGATGGCGCCGCAGGACCCCATGCAGCCGGTAGTCCGGCGGGACCACGTCCAGCAGCCATGTCACGGCGGTCCGCTCGAAGTCCTCGCTGCCCGGCGGGTGGACCCCGGTTGGCCATCCGGGTGGCAGATAGGCGACCATGCGCTAACTATAGCAGATTTATCGAACAGATGTTCTAGAGAGTTGAGCCGGGAACAAGGATGTCCGGGTGGCGTTGGTCACACCACCCGGACATCCTTGGCTCACCAGTGCCATCTCCGTGACCGCCGACCGGGCCTGGCCGGCCCGGCGGGGTGGGCGGCCACCGGCATCTCCGGTGTTTGCGTCTGGTAGACGGCGCGGACGAGCCATCTCATGCGTTGAGCAGGCTGGCCGCCTGCAGGCAGCCGGGCTGCCCCTCCTCGGCGATGATCTGGTCGGAGTAAGAGCGGCGCCGCGCGCGCCGCGCCTGCCGGGCAAGCCGCGACCAGCATGCGCGAGCCTGCCAGTCCCTGACGCGCTCGGAAACCAGGGCTTCCGCCAGTGCTGGATTCACAGTGCCCTCCCGGGTCTGGGCCAGGGGTCCTGGCCGTTCACCTTCGAGGATCGTGCTAAGGCGGCCGGCGGCACATCGGGCGGATGCCCTATCTCTGCGTGTAGGGCGGCACTAAGGCGGCGGGCTCAGTTCTTAGGCGTGACGCGGCGCGCGATAGCGGCGGATGGCAACCTGCCGGGAGCGACAACACCCCTGGTCACAGGGTCCATCTGTCAACGCGGCGCCATGGTGGCGGGCTTGTTGAGGGCGCGGTACTGAGGTGGCGGGCTTGTTGAGGGCGCCGCGCTAAGGGCACCGGGCTCCCGGTTATCGGCCTAGCGCGTCGTCGCCGACCTGCGAACTTCCGTGCAGACTCCAGGGCGTCCGGTCGTCGGCCCACTCGGCCGGCCCACCGCCGCCCCACTCGCCCGGGCCGCCGCCCGGCTCCCCGCCGCCCTGAGGCAGCCCGCCACCCCTGGCCAGCCCCGGCCGGACCAGCCCCCGCCGCTGGGGCAGCCCGTCTGTTGGGGACAACGCGGCCGGCTGAGGCAGCCCGCCTAGCTGAGGCAGCCCGTCCGGCTGGGGCAGCCCGTGCTGGGGCCGATCGCCACGCCCGGGCCGATCGCCACGCTGGGGCGGATCACCACGCTGGGACCGGTCACCGGCCCGCCGGTACCGGCGGTTTCTCCCGGGCGGGGCGATGGGCGGGCCGAGCCCGGCGGTCACGGCTCCGCCGCCCGACGTCGAGGGCCCGATCGTCAACGTGCCGCCAGAGGCTTCGGCGATCCGCTGGGCGATGTCCAGCCCCAGGCCGGTTGACCCGCCACTGGACCGGCCGCGCTCGGTCGGGTCGGTGTCCGGGAAGCCCGGCCCGTCGTCGGCGACCACCAGCCACGCGCCACCGCCAGCTCGCCGGCTGAGCTTGACCGCGAAGGCGCAGCCTTCGGGGGTGTGCGAGAAGACGTTCTCCAGCAGGATGTCGGTGCAGGCCGCCAGGTCCTCGCCGGACGTGCGGACCGGCACCGGCCCGGGGACGACATCGACCATCATCGGGCGTTCCTGGTCCTCGGCCAGCGGCCACCAGAACGCGGCCCGCTCGGCGATGACCAGCGAGGCGTCACATGCCGCACCCGCGCCGCCCCCGGTCGGCCGCCTAGCCGCCCGGATGATCTCGTTGACGGTGCGCTCGACCGCTTCCACGTCGGCCGAGAGCTGCGTCATCTCGTCGGCGTTGCGCAAAGACTCGGCGTCGATCCGCAACACCGTCAGCGGGGTGCGGAGCCGGTGGGACAGGTCGGCGACGGTCTCCCGCTCGTGTGCGAGCAGATCACCAATCCGCACCGCGAGGCGGCTCAGCCCCGTTCCTGCCCGGCGGACCTCCGGCGGCCCGGCAACCGTGGCACGGGCCGTCAGGTCACCGGTGGCCAGGAGGTCGGAGGCGTGGGCGAGGGCGACGATCGGCCGGACCAGGGACCGGGCGAGCTGATCGGCCACCACCACACTGAGCGCGAGCAGCCCGAGCCCGAGCCCACCGAGCAGGAGCCATGCCCTGGCGACCCCTTGCCGCAGCTCGGCGTTGGGCACGAAGGTGCGGATCACCGCCGCGGTGCGGCCGGGCTGACCCTGGACGGCCACGAGGACCTCCACGCCATCCGGCCTCGAGGCGGTGAAGCTGCGGCCCCTGGCGGCCAGGTCCACCGCCGCGGACCGGCGCGCTGGCTGACCCAACTGACGGCCGCCCGGCAGGAAGACCGTGACCGGGCTGTTCCCGTTGTCCGCGTTCAACCCGTCCACCGTGAGCCGGAGGCTGTTGGTCCCGAGCGTGGTGACCAGCGGCGCCAGGTGCTGGACCTCGAAGGTCGCCGCGCTCACCGCCCGGTCGGCCGTGAAGTTGCGGAGCACAAGCGCGAGCGGTACCAGGAAAGAGACCAGCACCAGCGAGCTGGTCGCCACGACGAGCAGGATGACGCGGAGTCTCAAGCCGCCAGGCACCTCCAGAGGCAAGAGAGTGCATCCCGCCTCGGCATCCGCTCCCCGACCAGGCTGCCAGATCCGGCCCGATAGCACCGGGATACATCCCAATTCCCGGGTCCGCAGCATCACGCGAAACATCACCGCGCCGCACCAGGGCGAGCCGCCGCGTGCGATCGCAACGCCGCGGCGGCCCTGGGTCACCCCTAACCGCAGTAGAGGCAACCATGCAGGCGGTAGACCAGGGGTCTCATCCCGGCGCGCTGAGCTTGATCCCGACCCCACGGACCGTGTGCAGGTAACGAGGCTGCTGCGCGGTTTCCCCGAGCTTGCGGCGCAGCCAGGAGACGTGGACATCGACGGTCTTGTCGGCGCCGCCGTAGGGCATGCGCCAGACGTGAGTGAGCAGGTCACGCCGGGTGACCACCTGGCCGGCGTGGAGTGCCAGGTAGTGCAGCAGGTCGAACTCGCGCCGGCTCAGATCCAGTGGCGCACCGTCCAGGGTGGCCTCGTGCCCGTACGGGTCCAGCCGCAGGCCGCCGACCTCGAGGTCGCCCCCCTCCTGCGGCCCGCCCTGAGCGGCGCGGCGCAGTACCGCCCGGATTCTCGCGTCGATCTGGCCCGCACCGAACGGCTTGATCACGTAATCGTCGGCGCCCGCGTCCAGCACCCGAATGATCTCCGCCTCATTGTCGCGAGCGGTGACAACCACCACCGGGATCGAGCTGACGGCGCGCATCATCCGCAGTGCCTCGTACCCGCCGAGGCCGGGCAGGCCGAGGTCGAGGAGGATCAGGTCGGGTGGCGTGTCGAGGACGTGCTGGAGTGCTTCCATGGCGGTGGGCATGCTGGTCACGGCGTGGCCGCGCTCGGTAAGGGCCCTGATCAGGGCTCCCCGGATGGAGGCGTCATCCTCGACGAGCAACAGCTGAGCCACGGACATGAAGTTACCTGGGTCCGCCGTTTCGCGTGCAAAATCCGGTAATGGCGCGCGTGCACGCGCCGATTTCCTTGAGGCGTGCTTTACCCGCGCTTAACGTCGCGTCCGCGACTCTGGGCAGCATGCGTACCCGTACCCTTATCGCCACCGGTGCGTGGCTCCTCGGGGCGGCCGCGGCGACCGCGGGCAGCCTGCTGGTGGTATCGGAACTCGGTGAGGGCATTGCCGCGTCACCCGGCCAGCAACAGTCGGCCGCGCCGGTGCTCAACCAGGCGCAAGCCAGCCAGGTCCTGCCGTCCTCCTCGTCGCGGTCGCGATCCCAGGGCGGAACAAGCAGAACGGGCACAACGGGCGGGACCGGCGGGACAGGCGGGACCAGTGGGACGCGCGGTACCGGCGGGACCAGTACCACCAGCGGGACCGTGCTCACCTCGTCCGGGGGCACGGTCGTCGCACGATGCGCCACGGCGGGTGCCCTGCTGCTGTCCTGGAGCCCTCAGCAGGGTTTCCAGGCGGGCAGCGTGGTCCGTGGGCCGGCCGCCACCGCGCGGGTCGTGTTCACTGCCACGGCGAGCACGGTGACCATGGCGGTGTCCTGCTCCAGCGGGATGCCGTCGGCCGCGACAACCGTGACGAATGCCGAGGTAGAGGACAACGGCGGAGGGGAAGGCGGAGGCGGAGGCAACAGCGGCCCAGGCGGAGGTGGTGGGGGAGGCGGCGGCGACGGCTGACCTCCCGTATTAGCTGCTCGGAACCTTCTCCATCAGCAGCGCCAGGGTCGGGCAGGTGTCGACCGCCCGCTTCGCGTGCTCCATCAGGCCTGCGGGGACGGCCGAGGAGGACAGGATCGGGTAGCCCCACGGGTCCAGCTCGATGATCTCGGGCAAGAGTTCGGCGCACAGCCCATGACCGGTGCAGGCGATCGGGTTGACGCGCAGCCGGTACCTCACGCCCAGTCCCAGTCTCTGTCCTCGTCGCTGGGTACCGGCAGCAGCGGGGCGCGGCCGACTCCGTAGCAGGGCCCCTGCCGGTCGTGCCGGCGCGCATGCGCGGCGAACGCCGTCAGCGCGCTGCATACGAGCTGGGTAGCCCCGTCGGGATGCCGGCAGGCACCACGCTTCTCGATCAGCGGTACGAGGGTGGCGATCGCCTCGATCGCCCGGCCCCACCCGCCTGCGTAGGCGAGCTCGATGACCGCGTCGGCCAGCGCGGGCAGCCCGAACATGCACGGGCCGCACTGGGCGGCGGTCTCCTCCGCCAGGTAGCTGACGACCCGGGCGGTCTCGGCCAGCGGGCACGAGCTGACCGGCAGAACGATCACTATGCCCGCGCCCATTGCCCCGCCCACGGCGCGCAGTCCCGCGTGGGTCATCGGCACCGGCCAGGCGAGCTCGGCAGGCAGCCACGCGCCGAAGTAGCCGCCGACCAGCAGCGCCTGCGGCCGCTCGGTAGGCCCACCGGCCAGCATCGCCACCCGGCCGAGCGGGGTGCCCATCTCGATCTCGTAGACACCCGGGCGGGCGACCGCGCCGCCCACGGTGACCAGCGTGGAACCCGGAGCCGAGGGCGGTCCGATGCCGCGGAACCAGCCGTCGCCGTAGCGGGCGATCAGCGCGAGGTGAGCGAGCGTCTCAACGTTGTTGACCAGGGTGGGCCGCCCCTTCAGGCCCCGCTCGTGCGGGCGGGGTGGCGAGAAGGTCGGCTTGCCGGGCCCGCCGCCCAGGTACTGGATGATCGAGGACGCCTCGCTGGACACGTACCGGGCCGGGATACCCGTGATTTGGATCGGCACCGGGTCGACGCCCAGCGCCTCGCGGTCGGCGATCGCCTCCTCGAGGCTGGCCAGCAGGTCGGCTTCGTGCCCGTGCACGACCAGGTGGGCCTCGCCGGCCCCGACCGCGTACGCGGCCAGCGTGATCCCATCCAGGACCAGATGGGGCACCCGGGTCAGCAGCAGCCGGTCCTTGCAGCTTGCAGGCTCGCCTTCGGCGCCGTTGGCGATGACGATCGCCGTGCCCTGCCCGGCCGCGACCGAGCGCATCTTGCGGCCGGTCGGAAAGCCGGCACCGCCCCGGCCGGTGAGGCCGGACCGCTCGACCATCTCGATCAGGCGCTCCGGCCGCTGTTGCCAGGTGCGGCCCTGTTCCGGGGACACCACGGGCAGCGGCAGCGGCCCGTACAGCTGCTCATGTTCGGTCAGCCCGGTCGGATGGTAGTAGGAGACGCCGGCGAGCAGGCGAGGCAGCCGCAGCTCCGGCGCACGGTAGGCGGACAGGGCGATCGAGATCACCGGGCACCTGCCCGGGCCGCGGCGACGAAGCGCCAGGTGGCCGCCCCCGCGACCGCCGCGGCGCAGACGATCGTGAGCGCGAACACCCACATGGTGTTGCGGTCGGTGCCCATGCCCAGGCCGTGCGCCAGCGCGACGGGCCAGCAGACGTAGGCGGCCCAGTGGAGCCAGCGCCAGGCCCGGAGCCCCAGCCGGTTCCTGATCAGGCTGGTCGCCACGAGGGCGATCAGCAGGTCGAGCGCTACCGCGCCCAGGCTCAGCCAGAACGGCTGGTAGGACGAGGTGAACGGTATGAACGCCGACACCAGCGGGATGTGCACGAAGGTGTCGATCACGGTGGTGCCCACGTGCTGCACCACGAAGGCCAGGACCAGCAGCGAGAGGTTGCGGTGCAGGCCCACGGTGAGGAACCGCGGCCACTTGTCGCTGGTGAACCGGCCCGTGATGAGCAGTCCCAGCAGCACGCTGGCGGTCAGCAAGAGCAGCGTCACCAGGCCCGTTGCCCTGGTGGTGTACCACAGAGCCGGCCCGTTGAGTGAAACGCTCATGCCTCGCTTCCTGTCCCGGAGGTGCCGGCGGGCCAGCCGCCGACGATGACCGTTGTGCCGTCATGGCCCACGAGGCGGGCCGGGAGGTGCAGCCCATCCAGCCATTGCGCCGCCCCCTCGCCGCGCAGGATCGCCGCGGTGCTCGCCGTGTTCGCGTCGACGCAGGACGCCGCCGCCACGCTGACCGTCTGCCAGCACGAATCCACGGGCAGGCCGGTGCCCGGCACGATGATGTGGTGCAGCCGGGCATCGCCCCGCTGCCACTCGCGGGCCAGCGTGCTGGAGGTGGCCAGGCCGCCATCACGGATGACGACGGCCTGGCTGGGCCTGGCATGGACGCTGCTGGCCGCGTAGACCAGATCATCGAGGATCCCGACCCGCCAGCCGCCAGCGGGCGGCTCCCCGGCCACCCGGATGTCCCCGCCGAGGTTGACCAGCACGCCGCAGCCCACGGCGGCGGAGATCCGGGCCGCGGCCCGGTCGGCCGCCAGCGCCTTGGCGGTCGCGCCCAGGTCGAGCATGACCGTCGCGGGCACTCTGACGGTGCGCCGTTCGGTGTCCAGTTCCACGGTCTGCCAGCCGGCCGCGGGCGCCGGTGCCGTGGCCAGGCCGGCGGTGTCCCGCCGGGCCTGCGCGAAGTCACGGTCGTAGCCGAGCTGGGCCAGCGACTGCCCGCAGGTCGGGTCCACGTCGCCGTCGGTGACCCTGGCGGCGGTCAGCGCCGTCGCCAGGGCCTGCGCCAGCAGCGGGCTGATCCCCACCGGGTGGCCGCGGGCGTGGTTGACCCGCCACAGCTCGGAATCCCGGCGGAAGCGTGAGCACGCCATGTCCATGGCGAGCAGTTCCGCGGCGAGCAGCCCGAATGCCAGCTCCATACTGCGGCGGTCGGTGACGAGCAGCGACGCGAAGGTGCCCAGGGCGGGGAAGGTGCGGGTACCGATGGTCTCGGCTGGCGTGGCCTTCATCCGGCGACGGACCCGGATGAGTTCGTCGGCGGCGGGGCCGAACTCGGCGGGGGCGGCGCCGGCGCGGTGGTGGGCGGGGCCAGGGTCGGGCTCGGGGCCGCGGCCGGGGCGGCGGGAGCGGGCGTGTCCGGCGCCGTGGTGGGCCCGGCCTCGTGATGACGCTTCTTGTGGCCCTTGTGGTGCTTGTGGTGCTTGTGGGTCGGGCCCGGCGACGGCGTGCCGGATGCCGTCGCCGGGCCCGAGATGGGCCTGGCCGGAGCCGGGGCGGGCGCCTGGGCACGTGCGCTGCTTGCGAACACTGCCGCGAAGCCCACCGCGGCGACCGCGCTGAGCCCGGTGGCCTGCCAGGTCAGCCTGGACAGGCGGCGCAAGCCCTGGTGGCGTGCCTCGTCCGCGGGCCCGCCGAACTCGGCCGGGTAGTACGGGTCCCAGTCAGGGCCGGCGTACTCCTCGCCCGCCCGACACGCCGGGTACGCCGGCGGGACGGTCGGCCATGGTTCCGGGTCCGTCGAGGGCTCGTATCTGTCGCGCATGGGACCGATCCCACCAGAACGTGCGTTAAGAGGCCGTGAAGAACCCGTCAAGAAGCCGTTGCCCGGTGGTCGGGAGCTCCGGGGCGTGGCAAGGGGGGCGGCCGGCACCGCCGTTATGTGTGAAATACTCTGCGGCCTGCGGCCGTTGACCTTGCCGTACCCCACCCGTACCAGCACCGAGGCTTTCCCATGCCCGCATCTCCCGCGTCCCTGGCCACCAGGGACGATCTGCGCAACGTGGCGATCGTGGCGCACGTGGACCACGGCAAGACGACGCTCGTGGACGCGATGCTGTGGCAGTCGGGCGCGTTCCGCGCGAACGAGCGCGTCGCCGAGCGGGTGCTGGACTCCGGCGACCTGGAGCGGGAGAAGGGCATCACGATCCTGGCCAAGAACACCG
>DAITAE010000436.1:0-4316 GCA_036824445.1 Streptosporangiaceae bacterium
GCCACCAGGCGGCTGTCGCAGGGAACGGCCCGCAGGGCGGACGACGGTGACGCCCAACCACTCACATGTCCGGCCCGCAGTCCCGCCCCGGCCAGGCGATCGTTCATCTGCGTGGCCCAAGGAAGCAGGGGATGTCACGCCAGCGCGATGGCTGAATGCGGAGCGTGGTGGCTGGTTACTCGCCTCGTGCCGGGTGCCCGGCGGCCCGGGGATGGCCGTACGAGGCAGGATGGGCGCTCTAGCCGGCGGAGGGTGTCCCTCGCCGGTGCTCCGCCAGGATCGCCAGCCTTTGCAAGGTGGCTTCCGGCGGTTCTCCCGTCGCCTCATGCAGCTCGTGCAGCAGCAGCTCGGAGACCACGTGCAAGCCGGCCATGAAGTTACCCAGGCCGTCCGCGTCGTGCGGAGTGAGCGCTGTCACTGCCCACGCTTCCAGCTCGGGCGAGTCGAGACCCGCGGTGAGGAGCCCGATCGCCAGCTGCATGGCTGCGGCCACGGTGTCGCCGGGCGCGCTCTCGCCGGGCGCGGTCTGGTCCAGGGCGGTGCCTGTGCCTGGCGCGCGCCGGGCGTTCCCGCGGTCCCTGCGGCCTCGCGGCCACCAGCGGCGGCGTTGGGCCGGGGTGCCCGTCGTGTCGCCCTCCCGGCTGACGGACAGGCCGGGCTGGCCGCGCTGGCGATGGATCCTCATACCTGGCAACACGGCCCTGGCCGGGAGGTTGTTCACCGCCGGCTGGCGGGCGGACGCTTCGGCCGGCCGCGAAATAGGACCGGCCGGCTGAACAGCGGAGTGCGGCTGGCGGCTGCCGGTTGCGCCGGTCTAGGCGGCCGGAAGCCGTCCTAGCGCGAGTGCGAGTACGGCCGGGGCCAGGGCCAGCGCTACCGGGGTCAGGGCGAGCGCGGCGGCGATGGTGCCAAGCAGCTGCCGGCGTGCGCGGCCCAGTGGCTCGGCCGGGCCCAGCAGCCGGTGGATCCGCTGCACCGAGTCGGTGGCCGCCGCGGCGAGGGCGGGGGCGGGACTGGCAGCCGTGGCCAGGACGACCAGGGCGGTGGCGAGCAGCCGCGGATCGCGGGCCCGTGCCGCCGCATCGTCAGCGTGCAGCTCAACCAGGCGCGCCACCTGCTCGTCGGCGTCCCGCATCAGCGGCAGGAAGGGGAGCACCAGGCGGCCGATCCGCGCCAGGGCCAGCAGCCGGTGGTGGCGGCCGGCCAGGTGAGCACGCTCGTGCGCCAGGACGGCATCCAGCTGGCCGTGATCGAGCGCCTGCACCGCGCCGGTGGTCAGGATCACCGTCGGGTGCCGGCCGGCGACGCAGTACGCGTGTGGCTGCGCATGCTCCACCAGCACCGCCCCCAGGGCCGGCTCGGGATGGCCGACCAGCCGAGCGGTCTGCGCGTGCCGCAGGGCCTGCTGCCCGGCGGCGCGGAAGTGAGTCATCGCGGTGAGCGCGGTCCGGGCCGCGACAGCGCCCGCCAGAGAGAGGCCAAGCGCGGCGACCGTGGCGCCCCCGGGCGTGCCGTAGGTGGCGCGAAGCCGCAGCACGCAGGCCCCGATCAGGTGGCTCAGCCCCCCGCCGAGCGCGGTCGCATGGACCGCCAGCGTCAGGCCGGCCAGCCCTAGCGCGGCCACGACCGACCAGCCGGCAGCCAGGTAGGTGAGGATGGCCAGCAGCGGCGCCCGGTCCGGCCACCTGGCCCGGGCCAGCATCCGCGAACCCAGCGTGCCGACACAGGCCGCGTACCCAACCAGCACCGCCGCGACGGTCACCGGGCCTCCCCGGCCTCAGGCTCACCGAGCGCCTGGTCGAGCGCCTCGCGCAGCAGCGCAGCGTCATGCGGGCTCATCTGGAGCGCGAAATGCGCCAGCGCCGTGCGCCGGTCCGCGCTGGTGGCCAGCGCGTCGTTCATCAGCGCCGCGGTGTAACCGGACCGGGAACCGGTCGGCTCGTAGCGCCAGGCCCGGCCGTCCCGCTCCCGCCGCAGCCACCCCTTGCGGTACAGATTGTCCATCACCGTCATCACGGTCGTATAAGCCAACGCCCGGTCCTCACGCAGATCCTCAACCATCTCGCGGACCAGCGTCGGGCGGCCCCGCTCCCACAGCCGGTCCATGATCACGGCTTCCAGCTCACCGAATCGCCGCATCCCTCACTCCCGCACATGGCATCCCGGCGGCGCGCCGCCGCCATCTACTATCACGCATAG
Organism: Streptosporangiaceae bacterium; assembly: GCA_036824445.1. Classification (GTDB taxonomy): domain Bacteria; phylum Actinomycetota; class Actinomycetes; order Streptosporangiales; family Streptosporangiaceae; genus UBA9676. The sequence continues at coordinate 2,200 of DAITAE010000436.1, forward strand.
ATTAAGCCAGCGGTTCAGGCGTGCCAGATTCTCTGTCCAGCCTCCGTGCCACCCGGGCCGGCTGCGTGACATCGCCGGGCCGTCCATAGCTTATGCCTGTTCAAGACTAGCCCTGCTGGCCTCAGGAAGCCGCTTGGCACTGCCGAGGTGCCCCAGGCATCGGCCGTGGCCGCCCAGCGGCGGCGGTGAACGCAACACACCTACTATCCGTGTTAGTAGTTATGTCTGCTTTCGCGAATGATCCTAGCGGCCAGCTACCCGGCGACGCTGATGCCGCAATCCGCCAGCTGTACTCCCATCACGCCAAGGCCCTGCATAGCTACGTCGAGCATTTCTGCCCGGGCGGGGCGAGCCCGGATGACTTCGTGCAGGAAACCTTCATCCGGGCGTGGCGCCATCTGCCGCAGCTGAGCGCCGATGACCGGCCCATACGGCCATGGCTGTTCCGGGTTGCACGCAACCTGCTGATCGACGCCGACCGGGCCGCACGGGCCCGGCCGGTGACCGTGCAAGAACAGCCCGACGAGGAAGCCGGGGCCGATCCAGGGCTCGACCAGGTTCTTGACCGGGAGCTCGTTTCCGGCGCCCTCCAGCACCTATCGCCCGTGCACCAGGCAGTGCTCGTACAGACCTTCTATCAAGGAGGGACGCTGGCGGCGGTCGCCCGCGAGCTCGGCATACCGCACGGCACGGCCAGATCACGGCTCCACTACGCGCTGCGTGCGCTGCGCCAGCAGCTGCAAGACCACGATGCGATCGCGTGTTGATGAACAGCCGCCTGCCCAAGGACCTCGCGGCCGCCGATGCCGATAGCGGGAAGGCCTCACCGGCCCCGGACATCCGGCCCGGCCGGCGCCTGACCGCCGTTCTGCTGCTCGCCGCGGCGGCGCTGGACCTGATCCGGTGCAGCCTCGTCCCGATAGCGGCCCCGCACCCGGCGCCGGCCGCTGGGCTTATCGCGGCCGGGCTTGCCGCAGCCGCCCTGAGCGTGCGGACCGCGCGCGGATGCCAGGCCGGCCGGCGCTGGTCAAGCTGGGCAGCACTGCTGATCGGCGCCACGTCGGCACCACAGGCGGCCGCGTCCGGCTTTCACAGCCCATACACGATCCCCGACACGGCCACCGCTGCCCTGGGAATACTGCTGAGCGTGGCTGTCCTGGCCACCGCCGGCCGGACCGGGCAGCCGGGATACCACACCGAAAAATCCTGCGTCATAACAGGGGACCACCCGATGAGCCACCTCGCAGCCCCCCCACACCGGCCCACGATGCACAGGGCACCACTACGGACGCCAGGCCTGCGATGGGCGTCCGGCACACCGCGCACTGCCACCCCGCATCAACCCGATGCGGCTTCGGCCGGCTAGTGAGATTCCCCTGACGGGAGCTCCCTACGGCTGGTGGATCTAGCCACTCACGACCGCCATCAAACGCGCTAGCCGACGCACAGGAGCCGATGCTCCGGCGAACTCCCGTCGTCTGTCGGCACGGTCCCATTCCCTGATTGGCTATCGGTTCCGGTAACCGGCGCCCGCTGCCGTCCCTTCCACGGCGGCGACCGGGGAAGCCAGGCCGGAACGACCCGCGGCCCCGATGTCGGCGCCGCCGTCTCGGCGGTGCTCGCCACCGTGGCATCCGCCGGAGCGGGCGCGACGTCATCCAAGCCCAGCGGCCTGGGCCAGTCATCGGGCCTGCTGCCCCCGATCACCTGACCTTGGAAAGCGCGATTGTCAACGCGCCCCTCGATGAGAATCATCCCGCCGCGCTGTCGGATCGCTACAACCGGCGTACCAGAAAGTCCTCGAAAGAAATCCGCGAGGCGGTGTCGGATCGGGACAGAGGCGTTCGTAGCGGGGGTGAGAGGCCGCCCATGAGGGGCCCCCAAGGAGAAGGGAACCGCGATCATGAAGCTGACGACCACCATACAGGTCTCCGTCGATGGAGTAATGCAGGCAAACGGCGGGCCGAGTGTGCTCGACGCCGGATTCGAGCGCGGCGGATGGGCCAGGCCGCTGTTCGATAGCGAGGCCATGACCTTCGTCGACCAGGTGTACCAGCGCGCCGACGCGTTCCTGTTCGGCCGGCGGACCTACGAGCTCTTCGCCGGCTACTGGGGCG
>DAITAE010000437.1:0-4300 GCA_036824445.1 Streptosporangiaceae bacterium
TCGCCCTGCGACCCGGTCGAGATGAGCACGAGCTCGTCGTCCGGCAGCGCCATCGCGTCGTCCAGCTCGACGAGCAGGCCCTCGGGCACGTTGAGGAACCCCAGGTCGACGGCGATGCCCATGTTGCGCAGCATCGACCGGCCGACCAGACACACCCGCCGCCCGTGCTTGGCCGCGGCGTCGAGCACCTGCTGCACCCGGTGCACGTGGCTGGCGAAGCAGGCGACGATGATGCGCTGCTGGGCACCGGTGAAGATCTCCGCCAGCACCGGGGCGATGTCCCGCTCGCTGGTGACGATGCCGGGGATCTCGGCGTTGGTTGAGTCGGACATGAGCAGGTCCACGCCGTCCGCCCCGAGCCGGGCGAACCCACCGAGGTCGGTGAGCCGGCCGTCCAGCGGCAGCTGGTCCATCTTGAAGTCGCCGGTGTGCAGGACCACCGCGGACGGCGTCCGGATGGCGACCGCGAGCGCGTCCGGGATGGAGTGGTTCACGGCGAGAAATTCAAGCCCGAAGGGGCCAAACGACTGGCGCGTGCCGGCCGCCACCTCCACCGTGGCGGGTGTGAGCCGGTGCTCGGCGAGCTTGCTCTTCACCAGGCCGAGGGTCAGCTTCGAACCGGCCAGCACGATGTCCGTGCGCTCACGGAGCAGGTATGGAATGCCGCCGATGTGATCCTCGTGGGCGTGGGTGAGCACCACCGCCTCGATCTGGCCGAGACGGCCGTCAAGGTAGGAGAAGTCGGGCAGGATCAGATCCACGCCGGGCTGGTCGGGCTCGGGGAACAGTACCCCGCAATCCACGACGAGCAGCCGCCCGGCGTACTCGAACACGGTCATGTTCCGGCCGATCTCGCCGAGGCCGCCGAGTCCGACGATGCGCAGTCCGCCCTGTGGCAGTGTGGGGGGTGCGGTGAGTCCGGGGTGCGGGTGGCTCACCAGGCCGCCCGGGACCAGGCCGACACCGGGGCCGTCATGCCGCCCCCTCGGACAGCTTCACGCCGCCGGCCACCAGATCGGTGCGCAACTGCTCGACCTGCTGCGGGGTCGCGTCGGCGAGCGGGGGCCGGACCGGGCCGCCGGGCAGCCCGAGCATCCTGAGCGCCGCCTTGGTCGTGATCACGCCCTGCGTGCGGGTCATGACGCCGATGAAGACCGGCAGCAGTTCCCGGTGGATCGCGAGCGCCTCATCCACGCGGCCCGCCGCATGCGCGTCGATCATCTCGTGCAGCCGGTCACCCACGACATGGCCGACAACGCTCACGAAGCCCGCGGCCCCGATCGCCAGCATGGGCAGGTTCAGCATGTCCTCGCCGCTGTAGTAGACAAGGTCGGTGCCAAGCATCACCTGCGAACTCGCGCCGAGATCGCCCTTGGCGTCCTTGACGGCGACGATCCGCGGGTGCTGGGCCAGCCGGACCAGGCTCTCGGTAGTGATCGGCGTCCCGGTCCGGCCGGGGATGTCGTAGAGCATGACCGGCAGGCCGGTCGCGTCGGCGACCGCGGTGAAGTGGGCGACGAGGCCGTTCTGCGGCGGCTTGTTGTAATAGGGCGTTACGACGAGCAGCGCGTCGGCACCGGCGCGTTCCGCGGCGCGGGCGAGTTCGATGGTGTGGGCGGTGTCATTGGTGCCGACCCCGGCCACGATCGTCGCCCGGTCGCCGACCGCGTCGATGACCGCGCGCAGCAACTGGTCCTTTTCGGTGTTGGACGTGGTCGGCGACTCGCCCGTGGTGCCGCTGATCACCAGGCCGTCGTTGCGCATGTCGTCGACCAGGTAGCTGGCGAGGCGGGCCGCGCCGTCGGCGTCGAGCGCGCCGTCGGCGGTCATGGGCGTGATCATCGCGGTCAGCATCCGGCCGAAAGGCGCACCGCCCGGCCGGCCCGCGGATGGCTGCTGGGTTCCTGTCATGAGCGAAACGCTACTCCGGCGGCCGCATGTCGGGGCACCAGCCACGCAGCCAGGTTCAGAACACCGGGATGATGTCCTCGGGGTTGATGTCGTCTGCCACGTCCACGCCGTCGATGTCCAGCTCGGGTATGGCGGGGAAGGCGATGCCCCAGCGGGTCACGATCTTCCGCACCCGCGCCATCGCCACCCGCCAGTTCTCGGCCTGCTCCTCGTAGGACAGCACGCCGAGGCCCCCGTCGCGCGCGTGGCTCATGAGCACCCGGTGGTTGGGCAGGAAGTACGGCGGCAGCTCCCAGAACCCCTCGGGCGGCTCCCACAAGATCATCGACAGGAATACGAACCCGGCGCGGAGCTGCCGGGTGATCAGGCCCTTGACCTCATCGGTCAGGCCCGGCCACTCGTTTTCCAGGATCGTCATGCAGATCTGCAGGTGCCGTGACTCGTCCCGGCCGATCCGCTGGAACATCTGAGAGAACACCGGGTGGGTGGTGCCCGACGACATGCCGCGGAACAGGGTGGACGCGGCCATCTCGCCCATCATGAAGCTGGTGAACAGGACCGGTAGCGAGTACTTGCCGACCGCCTTGTTGTAGCCCGTCCAGTAACGACCCCCGTTGTGGTACAGCCAGGCGATGTTGTTGTGCGCGGCGCTCTCCAGGGCGGTCGTCGGCGTCCAGTCCAGCGGGCCGCCCGGCCACACCCGGGCGATCGTGCGTTGACAGCACTCCTCGTGGTTCATCTCGTCCCTGGTGATCGAGAAGAAGCACTTGCGGACAGGGTCCTCCTCGTGCTGCTCGAACGCGTGGATCGTGGCGCGGGCGAACACCGCAGGACCGGAGGCGTCGAAGTTCGCCAGGACCGCGAACCAGTACATGATGCCGAGCCGCTGCTCGACGGTGAAGTCCTCCGCGCGCAGCCCGTCCCACGGCAGGTCGGCCGGGTTCCAGAGGGTGAGCTTGGACTTCTCGTAGATCGTCGCCAGCTTGGCCGTCTCGACCCGCCATTCCATCGGGTAGATGTTCGGCTGCGGGATGGCGGGCGCCGGCCAGAACCCGCCCTCCGGGATAACCAGGTCGTGCTCGGCCTCTGCCACGTCGCTGCTCCGTCCTGTGTCTCCCCGTGGTCCGGGAAGCCTGCGTGTCCCATGGTCTGGGAAGGCTGCGTCTCCCGCGGTCCGGGAAGCCCAGTTATATGACAGGTTAAGGCCGGGCCTGCGGCGTGTGGTGACAAGACGGCGGCTGTGGCAAGGCCACCCGAGGTCTCCCCGGCAGAACGGCGCGCCCCTTCCGGCCGCGATAAGGTACCGGTTGTCCTGGGTTCACCCAGGATGGCGCTGACCCAGCGAAGCCGGTGAGATGCCGGCGCTGTCCCGCAACGGTGATGCCCCCGCGGGGGATGAGCCCGGACGCCTGGCTGGTGCCGACGTACTGTCCTCGGAGGAAGGGCGGTTCGTTTCGATGCCTCGTCGGTGTCGCAGCGGGCGCACTTCGTCCTCCACGACCCGACGGAGGATGATCATGCAGGTTCTCTCTCGCCGTCTGCCGGCCTTCGCGGCCGCCGCAGCTCTCGCCGCCGCGTGCGCCGCGTGCGGCAGCTCCCAGACCACCAGCAGCACAGCGGGCACGGCCACCGGCGGCGCGGGCAGCTTCCCCACCACCGTGACGGCCGCCAACGGGCACGTTCACATCGGCTCGCGGCCGACTTCGATCATTTCGCTGTCCCCCACGAGCACCGAGATGCTCTACGCGATCGGCGCAGGCAGCCAGGTCAAGGCGGTCGACAGTGACTCGGACTACCCGCCGCAGGCGCCCATGACCAAGCTGTCCGGGTTCCAGCCCAACGTCGAGGCGATCGTCGGCTACAAGCCGGACCTGGTGCTGGTGGACGGCAGTACCGGCGGGCTGATCAAGAGGCTGGCCGCTTTCAAGATCCCGGTCCTGGAGCTGCCCGCCGCGGCCAGGCTCTCCGACGTGTACACGCAGTTCGACGAGCTCGGCAGGGCCACCGGCCACGTCGCCCAGGCCGAGCGGGTGAACGCCAGGCTGCGCAGCCAGCTCGTGCGGATCGCCGCGGCGGCGCCGCATCACACGGTGCCGCTCACCTACTACTACGAGCTGGACCAGACCTATTACTCGGTGACCTCGGACACCTTCGTCGGGCAGCTGCTGCACCTGCTCGGGATGAAGAGCATCGCAGACAAGGCGACCGGGGCGGCGGCGGCCGGCGGTTACCCGCAACTGTCTCCGGAGTTCATCATCAAGGCCAACCCCGACTACATCATCCTGGCGGACACCCTGTGCTGCCATCAGACCGCGGCGACCGTGGCCAGCCGCTCCGGCTGGTCGGGCCTGACCGCCGTCAAGGACGGGCACGTCATCGCGCTCAACGA
>DAITAE010000438.1:0-4292 GCA_036824445.1 Streptosporangiaceae bacterium
GACCGAGACCCGTCTGGTCAACGACCTGGCGCACGAGGCGGGACTGATCCTCAAGAACGAGCGCCTCACCGCCGAGCTCAGCCAGCGGCTGGAGGAGCTGACGGTATCCCGCCAGCGCCTGGTCACGGCCCAGGACACCGAGCGGCGCCGGATCGAGCGCAACCTGCACGACGGCGCGCAGCAGGACCTGATAGCGCTGAAGCTGAAGCTCGCGGCGGCGCAAGGGATGGCAGAGCAGGACCCGCGGCAGACCAGGGAACTGCTTGAGGGCCTCGTGGCCGACGTGAGCAACGCCGTCGAAACGCTGCGAGAGCTGGCCCGTGGCATCTATCCGGCCGTCCTGGCCGACCTGGGACTCGTGGCGGCGCTCGAAGCGCAGGCCGCGCGTTCACCGCTGACGGTCGAGGTCCACGCGGACTCGGTTCAGCGCTTCCCGCCGGAGATAGAGGCGGCCGTGTACTTCTGCTGCCTCGAAGCCCTGCAGAACGCCGTCAAGCACGCGCACGCCACCACGATGGCGATCAATGTCGAAGAATTGGATGGCGAGTTCCGCTTCACCGCCACCGATGACGGCCGGGGGATCGACGTCGCGAAGGCACGTGGCGGTTCCGGCATCCAGAACATGATGGACCGCATGGCCGCGCTGCGTGGTTCGCTCGACCTGCGGGCCCAGCCGGGCGGCGGCACCGAGGTGAGCGGCCGGCTTCCCGTACGGGCCAGGCAGGAGACCCCGGCGTCGTCCTGACGTGGTCTTCGCCAGGTAGCCGACGTGGCCATCGATCACATCGGCTACCCGGCGAAGACGGGCGCTGCGCCCGGCGGCGGACTTCGACCAGCGGTCGAGGGCGCCCCCCCATGCCGTCGCCGACCTCTCCCAGTGAGAGCGTCTCCCGGGCTCAGCGTCGCCAAGCCCAGTTATATCCCGGGACCCAGCCAGCGGAGCCTAAGCAGGATCTAATCCGGTCGATCCTTGCCAGATCTTGATTGGCCCATGCAAGAACTTGCATGCTCCGGCTCGAATGAGGCGCGCCCGGCCGGGGGGCCGGGACGGTTACGGCTGGTGTGCCGCGGTGACGCGCGTTGCGATGTCGCCATGGCCGTTACGCCGGCACCAGCTCAGGATGTATCGCGCGTGCTCACCACACCACCGGTACACGACTTCGGGTGTCATCTTGAGCTCGGGGCTGTGTTCGCCGCGGTCCCTGATCAGCGGCCCTAGGTAGTCGACAAGCTTCGCGGCGGTGTCGTACCCCACATGTGCTGTGCTGGCGAGCGTTTCGTGGTTGACGGCCCGCCCGGAGGCGATCGCCCCAGCCAGCCGCGCCGCGGTCGACCCTTTCCCTTTGCCGAAATAGGTATGGATCCGCGGAATACCCGGAGGGCTGCCCGCAGCAGAAAACTGAGGCTCCGTCAGTTTGCCTCCCCGAACCGCGATATCGACGGCTTCTATCAATGGCTGAGGCCCCGTCGCCTTTCGGTAGATACCCACCACTTCGGGTTGCTCCACTGCCTCGTCCAGGTGATCGCGTTCCACTCCGTGGCCCTGGGCGGCGAAGATCACAGGCGTCTGACGGCCCGAGCTCCGCAGGATGTCCAGCACGTCAAGACCGTCGAACGAGTACTCGATGACGTAGTCGTTCCAGGTAAGGTCGCTGACCACCACGTCAAACCGCAGGCGATCGCCGACCGCGCGCTGAACCGCGGCCTTGTCCTCAGCGATCCGCACCGTGGCGTCACTCAGAGACTGCCGCAGCAAGGGCTCGATGATCTTTCCCAGCGCGGCGGCGACCAGCACACGCGGCCCGTCTTGCATCCGACCTCCCCCGGGGGGCATCGGTGGCCCCTCACGAGAACGTGGCCCCTCGCGAGAACTGGGACGCCACCACGCTGACCGGATATTCAGGCTAGTCATGTGCCCAGTGAGCCCGCTGGGCAACGCCCAGCAAGTCCCGGCTGCCGCATGTCCTTGTCTGTTTCCGGTGGATGGGTAAGGATTCGTAAGGCAGGCCGATGATCTCGACCGGCGCGAGGGGACCGTTCCGCTTGCCGGGCTGGCGCGCCGGGTCATCGGACGGGGAGGACGGCCACTTATGGAGGCGCGTGCGCGCGCAGGACGCCGGACCCACCGGGCTGCCCAGCCGGCCCAGCCGGGATCCCGGCGAGTTCGCCGGCCAGCGCCCCAGGTAGGCAGGGCTGAAGCATGACCGACACGATGCACGTGTACTGCCCATGACGAATTCGCCAGGGATGCGGGTGGCTGCCGGTCAGCAGCAGGCGCGGCCGGCAGGCCTCACGCTGCCGGCCACCCGGTACCGCCATCCTGGCGATGTGATCCGCCTGATCGTCGCGGCCCTGGTGCTGGCCATCGCCGCGACGATCGCGGCGCTGAGCCCCAGCGCACTCCTGAGCACCAGTGCCACGACGGTCAGCCAGGCCGAACCCAGTACTGCGGCTGGGCAGGTGCTGACCGGGCTGGTCCAGGTCACGATCGCATGCGCGGCGCTGGTCCTGCTCGTCGCCGGATTGCGCCGGCGCCGTTTCCGGGTAGTCGCGACGGTTGCCGGCGGCTTCGTCGCGGCGGCGGCTTTGACGACCGCGATCATGTACCTGACCGGGCAGGAGCCCCTCGGGCCATTGCCCGCCGTCATGCGACGAGGCTCCTGGCTCGGCGGGGCGGGATTCCCCAACCCGGCCGTCATCGCCGGGCTGGCCGCTGTGGCCGTGGCCGCAGCGCCGTGGCTGAGCCGACCGTGGCGCCGCACGGCGTGGGCCACGCTGCTGCTGATCGCCGCGGTGCGTGTGGTCACCGGGGGCCTATCGCCGGTCAACCTGGTTCTCGCGGTGGCCGCCGGGGTGACCGTCGGGGCCGGCCTGCTTGTGGCGTTCGGGGTGCCGGACCGGCGCATGGGAGCGGCGGGCGTGGCCGCCGCGCTCAGGGCGGGCGGCGTGCCGGCCAGCCGGGTGACGCAGGCGAGCGTCACCGCGAAGGGGTCACGGCCGTTCCAGGCGGTGACCGACGATGGGCAGGCCCTGTTCGTAAAAGTCTTCGGCTCGGACCAGCGCGACGCGGACCTGCTCTACCGGGCCTACCGTGCCGTCAGGCTGCGCGGCGTCGGCGACACCAGGCCCGCATCCTCACTGGCAAGGGCCGTCGAGCACGAGGCATTCGTGGCGGTCATGGCGGAACGGGCGCGGGTCGCTGTGCCGCACGTTGGCCAGGTGATCAAGGCCGACGACGGGTCCGTGCTGCTGACCATGGAGCTGGTGGCTGGCCAGCGCCTGGACGAGATGCCGGCCGACAGCATCACCGACAAGCTCGCCCGCGACGTGTGGGTTCAGGTGAGCCGCCTGCGCCAGGCGAGGATCGCGCACCGGTCGCTGCATGGCGGCAACATCATGGTGGGCGAGAACGGCTGCCCGCGGCTGGCCGACTTCAGCTTCGCCGAACTCGCTGCGACCAGCCGGCAGATGGCCATCGACGTCGCGGAACTGCTCGCCTCGCTGGCGGGCCAGATCGGCCCGGAGCGTGCGGTGGGCAGCGCCCTGCCCGCGATCGGCCGGGACGGCGTCGCCACGGCCGTGCCGCTGCTGCAGCCGCTCGCACTCTCGGCACGCACCCGCCACCGGATCAAGGGCCAGGACGGGCTCCTGAAGCGGACGCGCGAGGCCGCCATCGCGGCGAGCGGCGACCAGGCCGACCAGAATCTTGCCAAGCTCCAGCGCGTCCGGCCGCGGACGTTGCTGGCCATCGCCGCGCTGGCGGGCGCGTTCTACTTCCTGCTCCCCCAGATCGCCCAGGTAAGCAACAGCTGGCACGCGATCCTCAGTGCGGACTGGGCGTGGCTGCCGGCGGTCATCGTGCTGTCCTTGCTGACCTACGTGGCGAGCGCGGCGGCGCTCATCGGCGGCGTGCCCGGCCATGTGCCGTTCTGGCCAACAGTGGTGGCCCAGTTCGCATCGTCATTCATCAACCGGGTGTCACCGGCCAACGTCGGCGGTATGGCGCTGAACGCGCGGTTCCTGCAGAAGTCCGGATCCGATACCGCGGCCAGCGTCGCGGCGGTCGGCGTGAACAGCCTCGCGGGCGCCATCATGCACCTGGTGCTCATCGTGGTCTTCTTCGTGCTGGCCGGCCACGACCTGACGAAGGCGGTCAAGCTGCCCTCCAGCAGCAAGATCCTGCTGATCCTGGCGGTGATCCTGGCGGTGGTGGGCATCGTCCTGGCCACCCGGCCGGGCCGGCGCTGGACAAGGAAACAACTCGTGCCCATGGTGCGCTCCGCGGTCGTCAG
>DAITAE010000439.1:0-4287 GCA_036824445.1 Streptosporangiaceae bacterium
AGGCAGGCCAGCGGCTGGTCCTCCGCCGTGGCGGCCAGCAGGCTCAGCACCGCCAAGCCGACCAGAAAACGATCCGGCGCCTGCCCCTCCCGCATCCCGAACGCGACCGCCAGCGCGTCACGCTGCGGCCCCGGCAGCTGGTCCAGCCGACCGAGCATCGGCCCGCACAACTGGTGCAGCCCGGCGAACGCCAGCTCCATCTCCGACTCCACGCCCCAGGCCCGGACCACGCGAAAGCCCAGTCCGCGGCCAGCCGCATAGCCCAGCAACGCCGTCTTGCCGATCCCGGGCTCGCCGCGCACCACCAGCACGGCGCTGCTGCCAGCCCGCGCCCGGTCCAGCACCCGATCTACCGCCGCCCGCTCGCCGCGGCGGTCTAGCAGCCCGGTTGCGGGATCAGTGCTGGACACACTCATAACCGATGGCCCTGCCGCTCAACTGGCAAATCTCGCCGATGCGATCAGCGTAGGCCACCGGACCGGCGATTTCATGCCCGGTGTTCACCCAGCGGCATCACCCCAGCAGACCAGCCCCTGATGCCCGCCCGACCTTTTCGGCAACTGTCAGGCAGCCGCCAGCACGGCGCTCCCGGCCGCTGGCCGCAATGGCCCCGGGCCCCACCGGTACCGGTGCCCCGGGCACAACCAGGGGACTATCCCCGGGCTGCCCCGGGGGCGACGGGCGCCAATCGGCATGAGCGTGAGGGCATCAGCCCACCACAGGCGATGCTGACAGCGCCCAGGAGAGAGCCAACATGAACCGAACACAAGCAGAACCCGTGCCGCGGCCCGCGGCGGCGGGCGCGGGGACACAGCAGGGTCTTGAACTGCGGCACTTGCGGTATCTCGTCGCGGTCGCCGAGGCGGGCACCTTCACCCGTGCCGCGGAGCGGTTGTTCATCGCCCAGCCGACGCTGAGCCAGCAGATCGGACGGCTGGAGCAGATGGTCGGCACCCGGCTGCTGCAGCGCCGCCGCGACGGCGTGCACCTCACGGCGGCGGGCACCGTGCTGCTGGACGCTGCCCGGGACGTGCTGTCTGTGGTCGATCAGGCGGTCAGCCAGACCCGGCAGGCGGCCGGCCTGGGCCGGCCGCGGCTTCGGTTTGTCATACCAGCGGGTCTGCCCGACTCGCTAGCGGTGGCGACCGCCTCCCGGCTGCGATCGGTCGCCGATTCCGCCGGGGTCGCCCTCACATGGCTGGACACGGCGCTGGATGCGGAGTTCTCGCCGGTCCGCCAGCGCCGGGCCGACGCCGGGCTGGGCTGGCTGACCGCCAGCCCCGATGCGCTGCCCGCCCCGCTGGAGGCCATGAGCCTGGGACAGTTCGAACCCGATGCATGGATCCCGTCCTCGCACCCTGCGGCCCGCCACGGGGTGATCGGCCTGGACGAACTGGCCGGCATGGACGTCATTCACGGGCCACGCCGCGCCAGCACCGCGACCTACGACCGCTGGCTGGAGGCCCTGCGGGCCATCGACCCGCGGTTTGAGTTCACTGACCCACCGGTCCGGCACTCCCTGCCGATGGCGATCACCTTCGCCGCCACCGCCAGCCGGCCCACCGCCGTGCTGACCGGCCCCACCGCCATCGCCGGACCCCCACCCGGCGTGATCCGGCTCCCCCGCCCGCCCTGCACCGGCGACATGACCCGGGTCAGCATCACCGGCCACCCGCTGACCGCTACCGCCGCCCTGGTGTGGCACGGCGGCCTGCCCCGCCCGCTCCAGCAGATCCTGTTCGACACCGCCGACGGCGTCACGCCGCCAGCACCGGCATCCCCGCCGCCCGCGGCAGTCCGGCCTGGGCAGCAATACGCCGCCGAACTGATCAGCGGACGGACTCCCGCCCGCGCGGGCAGCTGGAACTAGCCCAGCCGGACTGCACCCCGCCGTTGCGCGGGGCGGATCGTTCGTAACCGATCAGGGCAAGGCTTTGTACGACAGGTGGCGTAAGTACCCCACTGTCTTGGAGGACTACGATCGAGGCCCGTCGGCGCAACCGCAGCGATCCACCGCCTTGGCAACGGCTCGGTCTGCGAGCCGGTCTCCCGGCTCTGACCACCTCCTGTGAGCCCTGATCGAGGACCGCCGTCATGACAAGACCAACCCCGTGACGCAGGAAACCCTGCCCGACCAGCCCTCTCCGCCCCTGGTGATGTTCCCGAACCGGGAACCTTGCCCGCGGTCGTCGGGTGTCCGGGGCCCGGCAAACAATCTGCGGGATGCCGACGTTGATGTGCCGGGGGCGGACGGTCGCGGTGGCCTGATCCTTCGGGAGTAGCCTCGATCGGACTCGACCCGCGGCCTGGGGGTGTGAGCCCCGCCCTCAGCCGTGACGCCAAGCACCTGGTGGCCCAGGGCATGCCTTGCCTTCGTTACGGACGGGACCTGACTGCCTCGGCCGCCGGGACCTGATTGCCTGGACGTGGCGTGGAGATGCCGGGACCTTGCATAGGAGACGAACCAGTCTCAGCGGCCCGCGCGAGCTCAGTTGCCGGCGGGCTCGCTGCGAGCGCCGGCCAGTGGCCGGTCCCCGCCGAACAGGATCTGCGTGAAGCCTTCCGCGGTTTCCTGGCGGGCCCAGTCGCGCTGCAGCTCACACCCCACCTGGACCACGCTGGTCGGCTTGCCGCCGGCCAGGGCGATGCGGTCCAGCCCGGCCTGGTGCGCCTCGGGCGATGTCCCGCCGACGGCGTCGGTCACCGGGTAGATCTCATACCCCTCGCGCATCGCATCCAGCGAGGGGAAGGTCAGGCAGGCCTCAGTCACAGCGCGGCCATGATCAGCTTGCGGCGGCCGGCCGCCCAGACCGCCTGCTTGAACCCGGTGTCTTCCCAGGCGTTGATCGTCGTCCGGTCCAGGGCCGCGATCCCCGGCAGGACATCCTGGAGCGGTGCGATGGTGGGCTGGTTCTGGCCGGTGGAGACGTTGACCGTCGACAGTACGACCGGCAGCCGGTACAACACGCCAAACCGGGCCAAGTGCACCACGCAGTCGACCAGTACGTCCTGATCCATGGACCTGATCGACCTGACCTGGACGGGCTGGTAGTCGATGATGACCAGCGCGCAGTTTTGCGGTGTCAGCAGATGGTCGGCGCGTGGGTCGCGGATTGGCTCGCTTGTCATGGGTTTCTCCTTAATCACTTACTTGGCGGGCTGTCGGCACGCCCAGGTTTCCTGGGTCGGCGGGGGTTCCATGACGATCACGGTCTTCCTTCGCCATGCCAGGTGGCGGGTGCTCTGGCCGGCGGCGCGGGGTAATCCCCTGTGGCCGGACCAGGCTCGAATATGGTCGTGCCTTCATAGCCGACCCGTGTCCTGCCTCACTTCTCAGACCGCTGTCTTCCGTGCGCACGGCCGACCAGGACCGTGGGCGCCAGCCAACGTGCAGGCTGAGCAGCATCCGGCGCACGCCCTCCGGGTGACGCTCCATACCCGCCAACGCCAGCCCACGCTGAGCATCAAGACTGCTGCCGGGTGGGCCTTTGGAGCAGCCGGTTGTGCAGTTCGGTGGTGAGGGTGTGGATCTCGCGGGTCAGCTGGGTGTTGGTTTTGAGTTCCAGTTCCTGTTCGGTGAAGTCGTGGTCGGCCTTGGCCTGCTGGAACGCCGCCTGCCGGTTCTGGCCGATCATGACGAACGTGGACAGGAAGATCGCTTCCAGCGACACGATCAGCGTCAGCGTCGGCCACGGCTTGGACTCGATGAACAGCATCCAGATGGTGAATATCGCGATGTGGAGGTAGACGAAGTTCATCGATCCCGCGAAGCCGGTGATCCAGTCGGCGATCCGGAGTTGAAGGTCCGCGGCCCGCCGCTCCTGTTCCTCCAGGACCACAGGGTTGTGCGGAAGTTTGATCGGCAGTTCATCTCGCCAGTCTTTTTGCGGGTGGGCCGGCGGCCCAGCTGGGCCCTGGGTACCCGGGTCGGGCTTGGCCATCTTGGTGCCTCCCTGCTTGGTGCGGCCAAACAGCCCTGCGGCGGTGGCCCGCCTGCCGGGCCGCGGTGAGCGCTTAGCAGGTGCTCAGCGGGCGCTCACCAGACGAGCGGCGGGCGCCCGCGCCCTTGTGCCGTTCAGGCGGCGGCATCGTGCAGGACTGCCTGAAGAGTCTGCCCGGTCCGGCGCATCTGCACGCCCACTACGATCTCCGACACGCCGTAGACCATGCTGAACAGGCCAAACAGCAGGGCCAGCGTGACCGCGCCGATGTCGGGACGGGCACTGAGCACCACGCCGAACGCGATCGAGATCAGCCCGGTCACGATGAACATCGCCCGGGTGCCGG
>DAITAE010000440.1:0-4285 GCA_036824445.1 Streptosporangiaceae bacterium
TCGCGAAGTCGCCCTGCTCGTAGTAGCCGGCCCGGTCGCAGCCCTCGTGCACGGTGGCGCCGAACAGCCAGGTCGGCCGGAGCGCCTCGTCCAGAGGGATCATCGGCGCCTGCCCGGCGACCTGGTAGAGCAGGTAGAGGATCGTCTCCGACAGGTTGTCCGGGTGGATCGGGCAGCCGGGGACGCAAACGATGGGCAGGCCGGCCTTGGACCGCCACTCCCAGCCGAGGTAGTCGGGCACGCCCATGGCGCCTGTGGGGTTGCCGGCCATGGCGTGGATACCGCCGTAGGTGGCGCAGGTGCCGACGGCGAGGATGGCGGTCGCCTTCGGGGCCAGCCGGTCCAGCCATTCGCTGGTGGTCATCGGCTGACCGGTGGCCGGGTTGTTGCCGAAGCCGCACCAGTAGCCCTCCGGCTTGATCGCCTCGTTCGGGATGGAGCCCTCGACGACCAGGACGAACGGCTCAAGTTCCCCGCGGTCGGCCTTGTGCCACCACTCGATGAAGGTGTCGGCGCCCTGCTCGGGGCCGCACTCGAAGTCGATCAGCGGCCAGTGCACGGCGATCTTGGGCAGGCCGGGGAGTGCGCCGAGGACGATCTCCTCGATGCTCGGCTGGGTGGCCGCCGTGAGGGCCACCGAATCCCCGTCGCAGCCGAGACCCCCATTCATCCACAGAATGTGGACAACGGGCTCCGCAGCGGAACCGTTCGGCGACGTGTCGCTGGTCTGCCCGGCAGTGGCCATGACGAGGCCACCTCCTCACTGCATGGTCGGCGGGACGGGTGCGGGCGCGGCCTTGCGGCCGCCCGCGGGCGTGACGTGGTGACCACGAAGATCAGCCGGGGTTCGCCGCCGGGCGGGCCCTCGCGACCGCCTGGCGGCCCGTACCGCGGAAAGCGGCTGAGCGCCGTGGGAAGGACTCATGGCAGAGGTGTCTGCACCCTGATGCAGACGCGATCATGCTAAACCCAGGGTCAGGGCAGGACAAGACTGAACCGTCGATCTGGCGGACACAAATGTCCTGCCGGGCCACGGCAAGTGTCGTGCCGTGCACAGCGAGTATCCTGCCGGGCATGGTGCGCCGGTGTCCCAATGATCACCATTGTGCCGTTGCCCTTGAACAACCCGCCAGTAATATGAGCCCCAGGTGATGGGCAGGTCCGGGTAACGCCGCGTACCTTGCGTACAGGGCCACGTCCAGAGGCCGGTGTGGTGCTGGCCGGGCCGTGCGAGGGAGAGACAGGGAGTGCCTGACCGGAACCACGGGGACGGGGACGGGCGGGTCGAAGTCGTCCCGGTGGTCGTGCTGTCCCAGACCTTCCCCGCCCGCCCTTCCTGGATCCCCGAGATCCGCGACTTCGTCCGCCGTTGCCTGGCCGAGTCACCGCTGACGGAGGAGGGCAACAGGGAGGTCGGCGAGACGGTCTTCCGTGCCCTGCTCGACGCGGCCGGGCCGACCGGCGCGATCCAGGTCTCGTTCCGGATCTTCCCCGAGCACGTCGAGGTGGACGTCCTGCACTCCAACGACTCCGCCCCGCCGGTGACGGCCCCGGCCCCGGCCGCCGCCCCGTCGCATGCGGCCGAACCGGCCCGCCAGGCAACCTTCGCCGACTGGATGGCGTCCACGCTGCGCCGCGAGGGCCTGACCCACGAGGCGGCCGCCCGCCAGCTCGGGGTGTCGGTGAAGACGGTAGGCCGCTGGGTGGGCGGGGAGACCGAGCCGAGGATGCGGGATCTGCGCCGGATACAGGAACTGTTCGGGGAACTCCCGTTCCCCTGACCGGGCCTGATCCCGCTCCCAGCCCGCGCGTGCCTTGTGTAGACACCTGTGTCCAGTGTTGGGCCTGGACGTTCTCGTCACAAGTGTCCTAACGTTCTGTCATGGCGGTAGCCCCTGGACGTTACCGGCTGGGGCCGGACCGCGGCCCGATCGTCGTTAAGACGTTTCGTGACGGCCGGACCGCCCAGGCCGGACATGGCCCGGCGGCCCTGGAAGCGCGCCGGACGTGTCTCGTCCGCGGCCCGAGAGCGGGGGGATCCGCACGGAGGCACCGGTGACACGGCCCGGCACAGACGACGACGTCGCCGCGTTGTTCGCCCGCAGGGAAGCGCCGATCGCGGACCTGGCCGGGCAGGCAGGGGCGGTGGCCGAAGCCTGTCACGCCATGGCGGTGCGCTTTCACCAGGGTGGCAAGCTCGTGGTGTTCGGCACCGGCGCGGAAAGCACCGACGCCCTGCACGTGGCGGTGGAGTTCGTCCATCCGGTGATCGTCGGCAAACGGGCGCTGCCCGCGATCTCCCTGACCGCAGACGTGGCCACGGTCACCGGGCTGGCGGCGGGCGACGGCATGGACGGCATCTTCGCGCACCAGATCAGCCTGCTGGCAGAGCCGGCCGACATCGCGCTCGGCATCGCCGCGGACTCCGGCAGCCCGAGCGTCCTGCGCGGTCTGGAAACCGCCAGGCAGATGGGGCTGCTGACCATCGCGCTGACCGGCGGGCAGGATGGCGCGATCGCGGACAGTCCGGCCGTCGACCACGTTCTCGCCGTCACGTCTGACGATCCGCGCGTGGTCAAGGAAGTTCACGTGACGATCTACCACATCCTCTGGGAACTCGTGCATGTGTTCTTCGAGCAGCCGGGGGTACTCGCCCCCGAGGTGATCGCATGACCGACGCCCCGGGGTATCAGTCGGCCGCGGGCCGGTGGCCATCCACCGGCCAGGGGGGCACTGGTGGGTCGGCCCCGCCCGCGGTCCCCGAATGCCACGACGACGTGTGCGTGACCTGCTCCGACAGCGCCGTCCCGGTGACCGTCAGGCGGCTGCTCGCCGACGGCCTGGCGGTGGTGGACACCGGGTCCGGTGAGGAAGAGGTCAGCGTGGCGTTCGTATCGGCCCAGCCCGGCGACACCATCCTTGTGCACGCCGGGGAGGCGATCGCGGTGGTGACCCCGTGACGCCCGCGGCCGGGCCGGGTAAGCCGCAGCACGCCGGCAACACGGCGGCGATGGAGTCGCTGTACCCCTTCCTCTACGCCGGTGGCGGTGATCTGAACGCCGTCATGGAGGAGGTCCGGCAGTCGACCATCGCGAAGACCGCGGAGATCACCGACCTCCGGCGCCAGGTCTGCGCACGCGACGCCGGCCGCCTGCGGGCCTGTGCCGAGGACATGGCCGGGCGGTTCTCGGCGGGCGGGCGGCTGCTCGCGTTCGGCAACGGCGGCAGTTCCACCGACGCGCAAGAAATGGCCACGCTGTTCCTCCACCCGGGCGGCGGCATGCGGGCGCTGCCGGCGTTCTGCCTGTCGAATGACACCGCCGTGGTAACCGCGCTGTGCAATGACATCGGGGTTGACGTCGTGTTCTCGCGCCAGGTCGCGGCGTTCGGGCGTCATGCCGACATCGCGGTCGCGCTGTCGACGAGCGGCAACTCCGAGAACCTGCTGCGGGGGCTGGCGGAGGCCGGCCAGCAGGGGATGCTCACCGTCGGGATCGCCGGTTACGAGGGCGGGAAGATGGCCGAGCTTGACCGCCTCGACCACCTGTTCGTCGCCCCGTCGACCTCCATCCACCGGATCCAGGAAGCCCAGACCACCATCTACCACGCGCTGTGGGAGCTGACGCTCGCGGCGCTCAGCGCGAGGGGGTGAGGCCGATATGCCCGGCCGCACGCTCGTCGCCTGCCTCGGCAACATCTTCCTGGGGGACGACGGGTTCGGGGTGGAAGTAGCACGCCGGCTGGCCCGCGAGGACCTGCCGGAGGGGACACGGGTGACCGACTACGGCATCCGCGGGATGCACCTGGCATACGACCTGGCCGAGGGCTGGGACGCGACGATCCTGGTGGACGCGGCACCGCGTGGCGGGAAGCCGGGAACCATCTACGTCATCGAGCCGGTGCGCGAGCAGCCCACGGACGGCGACGGGGCGTCGCTGAGCCTGACCGAGAGCATGCTCTTCGACCCGCATGGGATGCAGCCCGACGTGATGCTCGGCATGACCGGGATGCTCGGCGCCGAGGCGGGCCGGGTGCTGGTGGTGGGCTGTGAGCCGGTCAGCGTCGCGGAGGGGATCGGCCTGAGCGAGCCGGTCGCCGCGGCGGTAGACGAGGCGACGCGGGTCGTGCTGGACCTGGTGCGGGGCGGCCCCGCCGGGCTCACCCGGCCCGGCGGGCCATCAGCGAACAGCGGCGGGGCATCGGCGAACAGCGGCGGGCCATCAGCGAACAGCGGCGGGGCTGCTACGAAGGAGTGATCACATGTGCCTTGGCATACCCGGTGAGG
>DAITAE010000441.1:0-4285 GCA_036824445.1 Streptosporangiaceae bacterium
TCCGCTCCGCCACGGTGCGCGCCGCGATCCGCCGGGGCTGGGTATGCCCGATCTGCCCGGTGACGCCACGGCCAAGCTCAAGGCAGATCTTCGGCAGCTGCGTGGTCTTCCCCGAACCGGTCTCGCCAGCGACGATGACCACCTGGTTATCGCGGATGACCTCGGCGATTTCGTCCTTGCGCTGGCTAACCGGCAGCTGGGGCGGGTAGGAAACCGCAGGCACTGCGCGCCGTCGTTCCTCAACCCGGGCGGCAGCCGCCTCGAGCTCGGCGATGACCTGGCCGAATGCCTCATCGCGCCGGGCAGCGTTGCGCAGCGCGGCGGCACTCTCCAGGCGCCGGCTCAGCCGGCGCTGATCGCGCGGCATCAGCCCGGGCAGGCGTGCTCGCAGCTCAGCAAGCGAGGGTGTCAAAGTTGCGGTCTCCATAGTGGCGCACGGGAAACACGCACCCAGGATGGCTACGGAGTCCCGAGGGTGGCTAACGCTTTTCCAGCTCGCGTCCTTCCGCGGCGCGCGCTGCCACAGGCCGATGAGACGATGCCACCAGATCTGCCACCTAAGCGCTAGTCAGACGCTCACCCCGGCTTGTCAGCAGCTCCGTCGCGCATCCACTCAGCGACGTGCTCGCCGATCATGATGCAGGTGAGGTTGATGTTCGCGCGCGGGATGGTCGGCATGACCGACGCGTCGACCACGTGCAGGTTCTGGACAGCTCGGACCTGGCAGTGCTGGTCGACCACGGCCATCGGATCATCTGCCAGGCCCATCCGGGCGGTGCCGCAGGGATGGAACTGGGTTGATACGGTCGCGCGGACGTAGCTGGCCAGTGCGTCGTCCGAACTGATCGTGTCTTCTGATAGCAGGGCGACTTGGCGCATGTGGCGGGCGATCTCAGGCTGGTGCGCGATCTGCCAGGCGAGACGGGTGCCTGCGATGAGTCGGCGCAGGTCTTGCGGGTCGTCGGCGAAGTTGAGCTGGATTCGCGGCGGGACGTACGGGTCGGTGCTCACAAGCTCTAGGAGGCCGCGGGTGTGCGGTCGTTCGAGCGCGACTGGCAGCCCAATTGCGAGTGGCGTGCCCACCGCGGTCACTGCCTGCCTGCCGCCGATGCCTGCCACGTCGACGTGGCTGAACATGACCTGCTGCATGTCGTTGAACTCACCTGAGCCGGGAGCTGTGTAGCGGACCACCACCTGCGCGAGCGGGGTCCCGGGGTCGGCGCTGCCCGGCTTCGGGACGAGCAGTAGCCGGGTAACCGGATGGTCGGCCAGGCCCGCGCCGACGCCGGGAAGGTCCGCCACGGGCTCGATGCCCAGGCCGGCCACCGCGGCCGTGGGCCCGATACCGGACCGGAGCAGGATGGCCGGCGAGCCGATGGCGCCGGCCGCCAGGGTGATGCGCCGCCCGCGGACCTGTTCCGGCTGGCCTTCGCCAGCGATGTCCACACCGACCGCCCGGTCACCCGCGACCAGGACCCGGTTGACCAGGCAGTGCGGCCGGATGGTGAGGTTGGGCCGGTGCCGTGCGGGCAGCAGGTAGGCGATCGCCGTGGACAGGCGCAGCCGGCCCCGCCTGTTCTGCGGGAACGGGCCGACGCCGGCCGCTTCGGGGTGATTGTGGTCGATGACCTCGGGGAAGCCGAGGCGACGGCACACTTCGAAGAAGGCACGCTGGACCGGGATCAACTCATCGGGCCGCCAGCGGCAGATCGTGACCGGGCCGCCTCGCCCGTGCAGCTCGCTCGCCCCTTCCGGGTCGTCCTCCAGCCGCCGGAAGTATGGCAGCACCTTCGCCCAGCTCCACTCATCGTTACCCAGCGCCGCCCACTCGTCGTAATCGGCCGGCACGCCGCGCAAGGCGATCGTGGCGTTGACCGCAGAGGAGCCGCCGATCACCCGGCCACGCGGATAGGGAATGACCCGGCCGGGCACGGCCTCCGCGGTCAGCCCCCAGTCGTGCGCCCGCAGCGACATGTGCCAGCCATCTTGCAGGTCGTCGGGGGTTGACTCCATGGTCGCGTAGTCCGGGCCCGCCTCCAGCAGCAGAACACGGCGGACCGGCTCCTCCGACAGCCGCGCCGCCAGCACCGCGCCTGCCGAACCGCCACCCACAATGATGTCGTCGTATTCCATGGGCCTTGGGCCCTCCCCGCTTGGTGCAGCGCGGCAACCGCTAGAGATCCTCTTCGCGCAGGACGTCCAGGTTGCGGAACGTCAGCCCGCCGACGCTAATCTCAGCCAGGAAAGCGGCGAACTCTCCGGTCTCGGGCCGGCGGGAATTTTCCATGCCCTGCTCCCGGGAGGCGAACTCCACCATGAGCAAGTACCTGTCCTGAGCGTCGCGGTCCCGTCTCAGCACCGCCCGATGTGGTATCCGGTGGCCATCGGACCTGGCCATCCACTCATCCAGCCTCGCGTTGAATTCGTCAATGCGCCCTGTGGTGAACTCGATGATCTGCGCGAACTTCATTTTGACCTGACCTCCGGTATCCCGTGCGAGCTGCCCTGCTGGCAGAACGCTACGGAGAGCCCGATGCGCCAGCATCCGTACTTGTACGGCATCTGAGGCTCGCTGATCACAGCGAATCGCGGGCCAGGCCGAGCTCGGCTGCCCGCCGGGCCAGCTCGAGCTTGGAATGCACCCCCAGCTTGACGTAAGCACGCGCGAGATGGCTTTCCACGGTGCGTTCGCTCAGGAATAGCGCCGCGGCGATCGCTGGCGCGGTCTCGCCGGCCACGGTAAGAGCGACGATCTCGCGTTCCCGACGGCTCAGCGCCCCCGCTCCGGCCGCATACCGCCTGCCCCGTTGCCGGGCCGACGTGCCGGTCACGAAGGTCTCGACGGCGTCGAGGATCTCGTCGGCGTCACCCAGCCACGGCCGATGGTCCACCCCGGACGCCTCGACGAGCCGGGCGCCGGCGATGTGCGCAGCTAGGTACCGGCTGTTGCCCAC
The DNA here is from genome assembly GCA_036824445.1 of Streptosporangiaceae bacterium. Lineage (GTDB taxonomy): Bacteria > Actinomycetota > Actinomycetes > Streptosporangiales > Streptosporangiaceae > UBA9676. Next base: position 2,955 of record DAITAE010000441.1, read on the forward strand.
ATCCACCCACTGCTCGTTGGTCCGGTGAACGACCAGCGTCGGGACATCAACCTCTGCCAGCAGGTGGCGGATGTCGAGCCCAGCGTTCAGCCCGAGCGCCCCGCGTCCCATCGAAGGGCTGGCGGCGGCCCGCAGATAGCGAGCCCACCATGCCTGGTAGCGCTCGTCGTCGGCGACGCTGGGATTGGCCGCGGCCCACCACTTCCCGGTGGCCCAGCCCTGATCCATCCCGCGTAGTACCTCCGCCAAGTGCTCAGCAGGCCATCCCCACGGGTAATCGGCGCTGCGCAGCCGGCGGGCGAAGGACCCGTAAGTGATCAGCGCAGCCGAGCACTCCGGGTGGGCAACCGCAAACGCGATGCACAAGCACCCGCCGTCGGAGACACCGAACAGGGCAGCCCTCTGCGAGCCCGCGGCGTCCATCACCGCCCGGATATCATCCATCCGCTCCGCCAGGCCCGGCGGACGCGTGACCGGATCAGACAGCCCAGTACCGCGTTTGTCGAAGAACATCACCCGGGCGAAGGCCGCAAGCCGCCGCAGAAAGCGGGCCAGGTACGGCTCCTCCCAGGCAAGCTCAACATGTGAGATGAATCCGGGCACGAACACCAGATCAACTGGGCCATCGCCGAAAACCTGATAGGCGATGTTCACTCCCGCGCTCTTGGCATACCGCGTGGTCGGCACCACATCAGTCTGCAAGCACCCACAACCACAGGTCCACCGACAGCACCAGGCCGCGCGGTCGGGGTGGTACCGGTGGGGGCTGGCCGGGTACGGGACCACGTGGGACCGCTCACCCGGGGGGCTGATCATGGCCGGACTGCTGCTGATCGACGTTGCGCTGTGCAGTGCGCTGATCATCGTGGCCGCCCTGGTCGTGATCAGACGCTGGCGCCGCAGCAGCGGCCAGCTCCCGTCACCCACCAGCGGGCGCGGCGCTGCCGCCGGGCCGGCTGGCAAGGTGGTGGCCCCGCCCGAGATGGCCATCGTGCCCGGGTTCAGCGACACCATGCCGCCAGACCCCCGTGCCCATGTGCCGGTGCAGCCCGGCCAGGCGCCGCACCCGCAGTCCAGGCCGGCGGCCGGCCCGCAGCCTGACCCGCACGGGCCAGGGCCACCGCCCAATGGCCAGCGGGCCACCGCCAGGACTGTCACCACAAGCGAGCAGATAGCCAGCTACTACGACCAGGCCGACAAGCCGATGACCGACTACCTGACGGCGCTGGGCTGGATCCAGCAGCTGCCCCACAGCCCCGAATCGCCCGGACCGGCCGAGCGGGCCAGGCGGCATCCACCACCAAACGGCGGCCACAGACACTAAGGCACGA
>DAITAE010000442.1:0-4274 GCA_036824445.1 Streptosporangiaceae bacterium
TGGCCAGCGCTTCGGACTTGCTGCCCCAGCCGCTCTCAGCCGCGTCGAACCGCCATCCGGTGACGCGGGCCGTATGCGCGGCGGCCTCGGGCGGGTTCTTGCTGGCGAGCGCGTGCAAAATGCCCCGCTCCCCCAGCTCGGCCAGCACCGTGGTCAGCACCGGATCCGCCCCCGGCGGCTGATCACCGGCCTCCAGGTAGATCCCGGTGAGCAGGGTGTTGTCGATATCCCAGACCACGCACTTGACGGTGCCTTCGCCCGCCGGGCTCTCCCTGGTCATGCCGGGCTCCCCGGCAGGCCGGGCGAGGCGGCTGGCCCGGGCGGGCCGGTGGGGTCGGGCGACTCCGGTGCCGGGCGCCTTTCCATCGTGATGTGGGTCGCCTCGAACCCGAACTTCCGGTACAGCGCGCGCATGCCGACGTTGCTGGCGTGCACCTTGCCGGTCAGGTGCACGAAACCGGCCCGGTCCGACGCTTGCAGCACGGCCAGCATGAGCAGTTCGGCGACCTGGCTGCGGCCGGGGATATCGGCGGTGGCAAGGGAGCGGAAGTTGCCGTACCGGGCGCCGGTGAGGGAGTTGGTGCGTCCCGACAGCCACGCCCAGCCGACCGGAACCGCGGGGGCTCCCCGCGCCCCGGCGGCCACGGCCACCAGCGTGACCTCTCCCGGTTTGACCAGCGCCCCCGCCACCCGCTTGCGGTGCAGCGCCGGATCCTCGATCGCTTCGCTACCGAACGACGCCCGGGCGATCTCGATCTCGAACCCGGCGATCACATCCAGGTCTTCTTCCCGGGCCGGCCGGATCTGGAAGCCCGCCGCGCCGGCGGACGGTGCGCCGGCGTGCGTCATCGCCCTGCCGCCGGCCGCGCCCCGGCCCCGCGCAGTGCCATCGGCCGCAGCACGGTGCCCCCGCAGTCCGGGCAGCCGGCCGCCTTCAGCTGCGCGATGGCGCTCCAGCGCGCGCCCGGGCCGACCTGGTGCACGGCGCCGCAGCCGGCGCAGCGGTAGGGACGCGTGGCGGCGGCCCGCGTCTCGGCCGTGTACAGCGGGCCGGCATGGGCCCCGGTGATGGCGGGCCGGGCCCCCTCCGTGGTGCGCAGATGGTAGAGGTGGCTCGTACCGGCCAGGATGCCCGCGCCGGTGTAGGAGTTGAAGCCGGGCACGAGCGAGCGCACCGTCAGGCCGAGGTCTGCGATGAGGCGCTGGGTCCGCAGCGTCTCATCCGGCCGGCGGGCGCCGAACGAGAAGAACACGTGGCGGCCCGCGCCACCGGCCAGGGCAGCAACCGCGCGGGACAAGAACAGCTCCGCGCCCGCGGCGGTATAGGGCGGGTCGGTGCAGGCCACATCGAACGCGCCGAGGAGGCCGGCGGGCAGGGGCTGGCGCAGATCGTGCTCGACCAGCTCCACCGGCACCCGGCCGGCCGCCGCCCGCTCGCCGAGGTAGCCAAGCAGATCGGGATCGCAGTCCACCACCGCGAGCCGCCGCGGCGCGGCCGCCGCCGGCAGCGCGGCGAACGCGGCGATCGCCAGCGAGATCAGGTCGTCGTCCCCGAGCACGATCACCCGCTGGCCCGCCAGGGCGCCTGCCTCGTGCATCCGCAGCACCCGGCGGATCTTGGTGTCCACCGTGCAGTGAGTCTGATCGAGTTCCAGCTTCGCCGCCGGCATGCCCGCCGCCGCCCGCTCCAGCTCACCGGCGAGCTCGGCCAGCCCGGGCGGGACGGCCACGCCGGTGCCACCGCAGCCCGGGCACTCCCCGCTGATCCCCGGCCGCCCGGCCGCGGGCATGGCGAGCCCGGCTCGGCCCGCCGGCGTGAGCCGCACCGGCCGTGCCCGGTCCACCACCCCGCGCTTGCGCAGCTCGTTGCACACGGCGGCGACGATCGGGACCGGGAGCTCGGCGAGCCTGCCCACCTCACGGGCTGCCACCGGCTCGTGGTGCGCGATCACCCGCAGCACATCCCTGACCCCAGCGGGCCCCTCGGCGAGCCCGACCGCCGAGGCGACCTCGGCGACTACGACATCAACGTCCATCTGGCGTTCTCTAGCTCCCGGTCACCACGGGGGCTCCCGCTCACGACGGGCCGCAGCGGGCAGTACGGTATCCTCCCACATCATGCCAGCCAAGGCCTCTGGGAGGCTGCCCGGCGGCGGGCGGCCGCTGCTGCACCCGGCGCGGGCGCGGCATGACGCGGATCCCGCCGCCGAAGCGCGCCCGGGACGGCCGCTGGCCGAGGGCACGCCGGGAAAGCTCCTCTATACGGTCGACGCGGCACTCACCCCGGACTCGCCGGTCACCGACATCGGCGAGCTGACCGCGCTCGCGTCGGACGCGGTCGCGGCCGGCGGCGGCCACGTGCTCGACGCTAGCCACGTCATGTTCCCGAACGGGGCGGTCACGCTGGTGCTGATCCTGGCCGAGTCGCACCTTGCGATCCACACCTGGCCGGAGGACAACCTGATCGCGATCGACCTGTTCAGCTGCGGGGCGATCGGCGGGCACCGGGTGGCGGCCGAGCTGGCCCGCCTGCTGGGGCTGGACCAGGTGCACATGCGGCAGATCGAGCGAGGGACGGTCAGACCGGGGCGCTAGGTCCCGGGCGTGGCGTCAGGCCGGGACGGACAGCGACAGCCCGAACTGGCCGCCCGTGTCGGTCCACCAGTGCCGCATCGCGAACCCCGCCGCCGACAGCTCGGCGGCGATCCCACCGGGGCGGAACTTGGCCGACACCTCGGTCCGCATCTCCTCCCCTTCGGCGAACTCAACGGTGAGCCCGATCGCCGGCAGCGTGACGACCTGCCGGACGGCGGAGCGCAGCCGCATTTCCACCCACTCGCGGACCGGGTCCCAGAGGGCGACGTGGTCAAAAGCGGTCAGGTCGAAGTTCGCGCCGAGCCGGGCGTTCAGCACGGCCAGCACGTTCTTGTTGAAGGCGGCCGTCACCCCGGCCGCGTCGTCGTATGCGGCCTGCAGCACGCGGGGATCCTTGACCAGATCTGTGCCGAGCAGCAGCGCGTCACCGGGGCCCAGCCGCGACCTCACCGAGGCCAGGAACGCCGCCCGCTGATCGGGCACCAGGTTGCCGATGGTCCCGCCGAGGAACGCGACCAGCCGCGGGCCCGAGGCGTCCGGCAGGCCCAGATGCTCCTCGAAGTCGGAGACGACGGCCTGGACGGACAGGCCGGGGTAGCTGGCCAGCACCCGGTGGGCCGCGTCGATCAGCGCGGTCTCGCTGACGTCCACCGGGACGAAGCTGCGCAGCGTCCCGGCCGCGCGCAGGGCGTCCAGCAGCAGCCGGGTCTTGTCGGCGGCGCCCGCGCCCAGCTCAACCAGGGTGCTGGCCCCTGTGGCGGCGGCGATCTCACCCGCCACCGTGGCCAGGATGGACCGCTCGGCGCGCGTCGGGTAGTACTCGTCGAGCTGGGTGATCTTCTCGAACAGCTCACTGCCATTCTCGTCATACAGCCACTTCGGCGGCAGGGTCTTCGGTGAGGCCGACAGGCCCGCCCGGGCGTCCGCGCGCAGGGCGCGGTCCAGGTAGCCCTCCGGGAGGCAGCGTTCGACGTGCAGTGCGGTCATGAAGCGGGGGTCCTTCCTTCCTCCGTGCCCGCCGCCGGCGGCGGGGGCGTCATCGGCATCGGGCGCACCTCGACGGCGTCAGCGGTCGCCGTGAGCACGCTGCCCTCGGGCACCTCGGTCCATCCGGGCTCGTCGTCACCGGGCTCGGACGCCACCACCACACCCGGCCCGGCGGGGGCGTGGCGCCCGGCGGCGCGGTAGCAGAGGGTGTCACCGGCCGCCGTCGCGCTGATCACCTCGCCGTCGGTGAGCAGGAAGTTGAACCGGCCGGTGATGCCGTGGTAGCCGAAGTCGGCGATCACGCTGGCCAGGGCCTGCCCGGGCGGCGTGCCCGCCTTCAGCCGGCCTGCCACCAGCGCCCACGCCAGGGCGGAGTCACACCGTGCCTCCAGCGCGAGCAGGTCCGCCGCGGGCAGGCCCGCGCCGAGGCAGGCGGTCGCGGCGGGCCATCCGTTGAGCACGCCGTTGTGGCTGAACAGCCAGCGGCCGCTGGCGTACGGCGCGGCGGCGGCGGCGCCGCTCTCGCACCCCTTCGTGGCGGAGCGCACGGCGGCCAGCAGGGCGCGGGTGCGGGTGACCCGCGCCAGATCGGCGAGGCCGGGGTCGGCCCAGATCGGGCCGGCGCGCCGGTAGCGGGCGGGAACCGGGTCGCCGTCCGCGTACCAGCCGATACCGAACCCGTCCACGTTCAT
>DAITAE010000443.1:0-4246 GCA_036824445.1 Streptosporangiaceae bacterium
GACGGTGAGCACGTCGGCGCGGCTCCGCCGGATCCAGCTCGGCCTGCCCGAGCCCGGCGAGCCGCCCGGCCCTCCGGGGACGGGCCAGGCGCCCGGGTGAAGCAGGTCCTGCTCTACCTCCCGGTGCTCCACGCCGGGTATGAGGAATTCCTGAGCCGTCACGGTGACGCCGACGAGATCCTGCTCCTGGGCCGTGGCTTCCAGCAGGCCTATCCCAGCCTGGCCAAGGACATCCGGGCACTGCCGCCACAGCGGGCGGCGGACTACCTGCGGCTCGTCGCGCCGCGGGCCACGATCCGGGTGATCGAGCCGCCGGACCTGCCCGGCGTGCTCACCGGCGACGCCATCGTCATGCCCGACGAGGAGATCACCCGCGACCTGGCCCGGCAGCTGGACCTTGGCGAAGGCCGGGCCGTGGCTTTCGACCGCACATTCCTGCGCTGGGACCGGGAGTGGGCCGCGGCCCAGGCCCCGGTCACCTTCGACGGTGAGATCAGCGCCGCGGAACTCCCCCGCGAGCTCATCGGTGCCGCCGAGGCGATCGCCCAGCGCAGCTCGGACTGGTGGCGTCAGGTGGGGGCGGTCGCCGCCCGGGACGGCCAGCTCATCGGCTGCGCCTGGAACCAGCACCGCCCCTCCGAGTACGCGCCGTATTTCAACGGCGACCCCCGCGACGGTTTCGCGCGCGGCGTGCGGGCCGACCTGTCCACCGCGATCCACGCGGAGGCGGCCCTGATCGCGCGGGCGGCGCGGGACGGCACCAGCCTCGCAGGCGCCGACCTGTACACCACCACGTTCCCCTGCCCGGCCTGCGCGCGCCTGGTGGCGGAGGCCGGGTTCCGGCGATGTTACTTCGCCGGGCAGTACTCGGTGCTGGACGGCGAGCAGGTACTCCGGGCCGCCGGGATCAGCCTGGTCTGGGTCGACACCCTGCCCGCCGCTACCCGGCCCGCTGGCCAGCGGCCTCCTCGCCCGGCCGGGAGCTGAACCGCATCCGGACCGGCGGGGCGTCCGCGTCATCGCCGTCCCCCACGAGGACGTGGGCATGCACGTGCCGGATGGTGGCACCGGTGTACCGGCAGTCGCCGTTGCGGACACCCAGGCCGTAGTGGCTCAGTTTGTGCTCGCGCGCCACCGCCGCCAGCGCCTCCCAGAAGTCCTGCCGGACTTCCTCGCTGAGATCCAGCAGGTCGGCCGCGTGCTGGTCCGGGACCATGAGCAGATGCAGGCTGGTACCACGGTAGGGAAACTCGTTCGGGGTGACGGCCCAGTGCCGGGTCCGGAGCAGGATCCGCTGCTGGGCGTGGTGGGCGAGCCCATCAGGGCAGAACAGGCAGATGCCCGCGTCGTCGAGGCGGCGCATCTCCGCCAACTGGTCGGCCGTCCGGGCGTTACCGAAGCAGTACAGGGTCACGACGGGATCCGCCGGTAGCCGAGGAACGAGTATCTGGTCCCGCTGCCGGGGTCGGCCGCGTCCTCACGCGAGGCCAGCTCAAAGCCGGCCAGCCAGTCATCGGGCATGCGGCAGTCGCCGCTGACCTCCGCATGGACCCTGGTGAGGTAGATCTTGTCCACCGCCGGCAACGCCTGCCGGTAGACCGATTCCCCGCCGATGATGAAGAACTCGTCGCTGCCCGCCGGTGCGCCGATGCTCGCCGCCGCCGCGAGGGCTGACTCCAGCGAGTGCACGACCAGGACCCGGTCCTCCCCGGTGGAATGCGGGCTGCCAGTGAGCCCCGTCCCGGCGGAACGCCCCGGGTCAGCGAGCCCCGTGCCGGCGAGCCCAGTCCCGGCGGAACGCCCCGTGCCGGCGAGCCCCGTCCCGGTGCGATGCGCCGCGCCAGCGAGTTCTGTGCCCGGGCCGCGCATCGTCCGGCTGATCACGATGGAGGTGCGGCCGGCGAGGGGATGGCCCAGGCGGTCGACGATCGACTCGTGGGTGAGCCTGCCCATCACGACCACGTGCCCGGTCGTCAGCGCGCGGAAGCGGCGCAGGTCCGCTGGCAGGTGCCAGGGCAGCGCGCCACCGCGCCCGATGACCTCGTTGGCCGCTGCCGCGACGATGAGCGAAGCGGTCATGGGGCAACCGGGATCGAGGAAATCGCCGGGTGCGGTTCGTAGTCGCTCAGCTCGAAATGCTCGGCGCGGAAGTCATGGATGTCATTCACCTTCGCGCCTTCCTCGGTCAGGCCGACGGTGGGCAGCCTGCGGGCCTGGCGGCCGAGCATCACCATGACGCTGTCCATCTGGTTCTCGTAGATGTGGGCGTCGGAGATCGTGTGGTAGTAGGCAGCCGCCGTGATCCCGGTGAGCTGTTCGAGCATCAGCAGCAGCGCGGCGTACTGGATCATGTTGGCGGGCACGCCCACCGGCACGTCGCCCGACCGCTGGAACATGTGCAGATGCAGGTTTCCGCCGATGACCCGGACATGCACCCAGCCGTGGCAGGGCGCGATCGTGGTCCGGGGGGTCTTGCCCCGGCCCCGGACCTGATACTGCGGGATCCATGGGGATACGAAATGCGTGCGGTCGTTGGGCAGTTCCGTGATCTGTTCCACAAGATGGGCGAACTGGTCGAACTCGCTGCCGTCCGCGGCCGGGAAATGCCGGAACGCCCCGCCGTAGGAGCCGGGGCCGAGGTGGCCAGGCGGCAGGCCGCGGGATGAGGTCTTCTGTGGGGTGGCCCACGCCCCCCACCAGTCACAGCCGAAGTCGGCTAGCTCGTCGAGGGTGGTCGCGCCGTTGATGAAGGCGCACAGCTCGCCGATCGGCTTGCGCCAGAACGACTTCACACTCCGCTCGGTGATCACCGGGAAGCCGTTGGGCAGGTCGAAGCGCATCGTCTGCTGCATCAGCGTGAGAGCGGCTGGCCCCTGGCGGGTGGGCACGGCCACGCCGGAGGCGACGATGCGCTCGAGCATCTGCCGGTACTGCGAATCCGGTTCGCGCGCCCTGGGGGGGAGGTACCGCATGCCCTCAGTCCTCCTCGGCTGGATGCTTCCCTGGCACGGCACCCTACCCGCAGCCGCGGACATCCGGCTGCGGCTCGGCGTGGGTCCGGCCCGGGACATCCCGGGCGCGGGCGCGGAGCACATACGGACCCCCGGGCGCGGCGCGGAACACCTACGGACGCCACGGGCGCGGAGTACGCACGGGACGCCCGGGCCCGGCATCAGGTGACCAGCTGCCGTGCGGTGCCGGCGCGGCACAGGCGTAGCACGTTGCCGACAACCTGATGGCCGACGCTTCCGCCCGCGGTCAGGATCGACTCCGGGTGGAACTGCACCGCCCACCGGCTGGCCGCCGGGTCCTCGATCGCCATCACCACCTGGTCAGCCGTCACCGCCGTCACCTCGAACCCGCCCTTGACCTGTTCGGGCACCGCGTACAGCGAGTGATAACGCGCGGCCGTGAACTCGGCCGGCAGGCCCGCCAGCAGGCCGGCGCCGGGGCTGTCCGGCGCACCCGGCCCACCCGGCCCGTCCGGCCGGGTTCGCAGCACGGTGCCGGGCTTGCCGTGAACGGGCTCGCTGAGCAGCGCCAGTTCGCCGCCTGCGTGCTCCACCATCGCCTGCAGGCCCAGGCATACCCCGAAGACGGGCAGACCTCGCAGGTCCAGCTGGGCCAGCAGCTGCGCGCAGGCGAAGTCGGCGGGGCGGCCCGGCCCCGGCGACAGCACCACCAGGTGCGGGGCGAACTCGTCCAGGGACGCCAGGGGCAGGCCGGCGCGCAGTGTCAGCACGTCCGCTCCCTGCTCACGGAAGTAACCAGCCAGCGTGTGTACGAACGAGTCCTGGTGATCCACCAGCAGCACCCGGGCTCCCGCGCCCGGCAGCGGGGCCGTACGCCCGGCGGGCGCCCCTCGGCCGGCCACGCGCACGGCGGCGGGTTCCGGTGCCGTCGCGGCGGCCCCGGCGGCCCCGTCGGCCAGCGTTTCGAGCAGGGCGCGCGCCTTCAGCTCGGTCTCCCGCTCCTCGGCCAGCGGATCGGAGTCGAACAGCAGCGTCGCGCCGGCCCGCACCGTGGCGACCCCGTTCCTGATGTGCGCCGTGCGCAGCGTGAGGCCGGTGTTCATGCCGCCGTCGAAGCCGATCATGCCGACCGCGCCGCCGTACCAGCGGCGGGATTCCCGCTCATGGTCCTCGATGAACTGCATCGCCCACGCCTTGGGTGCGCCGGTGACCGTCACCGCCCACATGTGGGTGAGGAAGGCGTCCAGGGCGTCGAGCCCGGGCCGCAGCCGGCC
>DAITAE010000027.1:0-16514 GCA_036824445.1 Streptosporangiaceae bacterium
CGCGGGCCCGCCGAGGACGGCGACCTCGTCCCCGGGCTTGATGCCGAGCTTGCGCTGCAACGGCGTCCCGGAATACCCGGCGTCCGGTGCCATGGCTACGCCCCGTCCCGTGGATCCATGCCGGAGGTCGGCGGGCCGGCCTACATGCGTGACCGGAGCGTCGCGACGCCCTCGCCGGACAGGTCGTCGAGCGCGGCGGCGCGGCCGGTCATCGCCATCAGCAGGGAGATCGCCGGGCCGGTCACCTCGGGGCCGCTGCCGGTCGCCCACTCGAGGTCGTTGGCCCGCAGGGCGAGCCCGGCGATCCGGCGCTTGCTGCCGATGAGGAGATTCGACCCCTTGAGGAAGTTCGCCGCCCCGGTGACCGCTTCCGGCGGGTAGTCCCGCTTGATGCCGAGGGGGCGCCGGATGTCCTCGCCGTGCACCACGGCCTCACCGAGCATGGCCCCGACCGGGCCGGGCGGGTGAGTGGTGTCGCCCAGGTGCTTGCGGAACTCCGTGAGCCCGTCGGCCGGAACCGCCGTGGCCTCGGCGGCGATGAGCTGGTCCGACATGTCGTGGAAACGGAAACGTGCCTGCGCCAGGTGGACGAAGAAGGCGCCCGGGGTCATCTTGGCCGTCGCGGTCAGGTGCCCGAGCACGTCCCGGACCGACCAGCCCGGGCATAGCGACGCGGTCGCCCACTGCTCGTCGGTGAGGCCGGCCAGGTCGGCCGCGAGCGCCGCGCGCTCGCCATGGATCAGCGGCCACACGCTGGATGCTGCCATTGCTCCCCCTCGGTCCCGCCGGACGCCAACACTAACGTCATCGCGCGGCCTTTGGTTCACGCTCCCCGGGGCGGGAGCGCGGCCGGGATTGGTGGCGGCCGGAGCCGGTTCATCGCTGGCCGTACTCCTCCTGGTAACGCTTGTGCAGCGCGTCCACCTGGTGCCGGGCGAGCGGCCGCGGGTCGCCGTAGGCGCGGGCGAGATGGACGGTGCGCGCCACGTCCTCGCACATCACCGCCGCCTTGACCGCGTCGCTGGCGGTCGGCCCGACGGTGAACACCCCGTGGCTGCGCATGAGCACCGCCGGGGAGCGGTGGCCGGTGAGGGTGGCCACGATGCCCCGGCCGATATCGTCCCCGCCGATGAGGGCGAACGGCCCGACCGGGATCTCGCCGCCGAACTCGTCCGCCATCGCGGTGAGCACGCACGGGATAGGCTCACCCCGCGCCGCCCAGGCGGTGGCGTAGGGCGAGTGGGTATGCACCACCCCGCCGGTGTCCGGCATGTGCCGGTACACGTAAGCATGGGCGGCCGTATCGCTGGACGGCTGGTACACGCCGTCCAGCGGCGTGCCATCGAGGCCGCAGACGACCATCGATTCCGGGGTCAGGTCGGCGTAGGCGACGCCGCTGGGCTTGATGACCATCAGGTCGCCCCCGTCGGCCGGGACGCGCGCCGAGATGTTGCCGGCCGTCCACGCGACCAGGCCGCTGGCTGCCAGCGCGGCATGCAGGCTGGACACCTGTTCCCGGGCAACGCCAATGGCGGCGGCCAGCGCCGGGTCGGCGGCGAGATCGAAGGTCATGACCCGCTCTCCTGCGCTGCCTGGCCCTGACGTGCCCGGTTCGCCCGGTCACGCATGGCGCGCAGCCGGTGCAGCACCTCGTTGGCGCCGCGGCCGAAGTAGTCGTGCAGCGTCACGTACTCGGCGTACAGGTCGTCGTAGACGTCCGCGCTGGCCGGGTCGGGCGCGTACACCGCCGGGCGGTGGCTGCCCATCGCCGCGGCGGCGGCCGACACGTCGGGGTAGACGCCCGCCGCCACCGCCGCGTGGATCGCCGATCCGAGCGCGGGTCCCTGCCCCGAACTGACCAGGCCGAGCGGGCGACGGGTCACGTCCGCGTAGACCTGCATGATCAGCTCGTTGGCGGCCAGCCCGCCCGCGATCACCAGTTCGCCGACTCCGATCCCGCCCGTCTCGAACGCGTCGATGATCACCCTGGTGCCGAACGCGGTCGACTCGATCAGCGCGCGGTAGATGTCCGGCGCGCGGGTGGCCAGCGTCAGTCCCGCCACGACGCCGGAGAGGTGATGGTCGACGAGTACCGAGCGATTCCCGTTCAGCCAGTCGAGCGCGATCAGCCCGTGTGCGCCCGCGGGCTGTGCGGCCGCCTCGGCCGACAGCAGGTCGTGTACTGACATCCCGCGCCTGGCCGCCTCCTCGGTGTACGGCGCGGGCACCGCATGGTCGGCGAACCAGGCGAAGATGTCCCCGACGCCGGTCTGGCCGGCCTCGTACCCCCAGCGCCCGGCGACGATGCCGCCGTCCACCACCCCGCACATGCCGGGCACCTCGGCCAGCGCGGTGCCGTTCATCACATGGCAATTGGAGGTTCCCATGATGATGACCATCTGGCCGGCTGCGATCGCGTTCGCGGCGGGCGGCGTGACGTGCGCGTCCACGTTCCCGACCGCGACCGCGATCCCCTCGGGCAGCCCGGTCCACGCTGCCGCCTGCCCGGTCAGCGAGCCTGCCCGGGCCCCGAGCGGGGAAACGGGGTGGGCCAGCTTGTCGTCGGCGAAACCCGCGAAATCCGGGTTGAGCGCCGCGAGGAACTCCCGCGATGGGTAATGGCCGTCCTGCCAGATGCCCTTGTACCCGGCGGTGCAGGCGTTGCGGGTCTCCGTCCCGCACAGCTGCCAGATGATCCAGTCGGCGGCCTCGATCCAGCGCTCCGCCCGCTGGTAGATCTCCGGGTCCTCCTCCAGCAGCTGGAGTCCCTTAGCGAACTGCCACTCGGCGGAGATCTTTCCGCCGTAGCGGGCGATCCACGGCTCCCCGCGCTCATGCGCGAGGGCGTTGATCCGGTCCGCCTGCGGCTGGGCGGCGTGATGCTTCCACAGCTTGACGTAGGCGTGCGGGCGCCCGGCCAGGTCCGGCAGCTGGCACAGCGGGGTGCCGTCCGCCAGCACCGGCAGGATCGTGCACGCGGTGAAGTCGGTGCCGATGCCGACGACGCTGGCCGGGTCGATCCCGGCGGCGGCGATCGCGGCTGGCACCGCCGCGCGCAGCACGTCCCGGTAGTCCTCCGGGTCCTGCAGCGCCCAGTCCGGCGGCAGCGGCTCGCCGGTGGCGGGCAGCCGCGTATCCATGACGCCGTTGCGGTAATCGTGGACGGCGCTGCCCAGTTCCGCGCCGTCCATGGCCCGCACCACCACCGCGCGCCCCGACAGTGTCCCGAAATCCACGCCGACGACGCAGGCCTGGTCCGCACCGGCAACCATCCAGGCCTCCGCTCAGAACTCGAATCCGCCGGAGCGGCCGTTGCGGTCGGCGATCAGCCCGGCGAGCGTGGCCAGCGCGATCTCGGCGGGGGTGTGGGAGCCGATGTTCAGCCCGATCGGCCGGTGCACCCGGCCGATGTCGGTCTCGGCAACGCCGAGTGCGGCCAGGGCGGGGATATGGGGCGCCGGGTGGCGCGGGTTGCCCATGACCCCCACCCAGCGGGTCTTGCCCGCGAGCGCGTCACGGAGCACGGGGCCGAGCTCGGGCCGGTGGTGGTCGGTCACCACGACATCGGTGGCGTCGTCCAGGTACCCGTCGAAGCCGTCGGCCACGATGACGCCGTCCCCGGCAGGCTCGCCCGGCTTGGCACGCTGCGGGTCGGGCTCGACCAGCACCGGGCGGAATCCGGCATCACCGGCGTACCGGAGCAGATAGCTGGCGACCGGTGAGGTGAAGACCGCGACCAGGGTCCGGGTGACCGCCGGGGCCGGCGCCGCGCCATGCGCGACGTCGCAGGCCGGGTCCTCATGGTCGGCGGCGGGATGGCCAGCAGCGGCGTGGTCGTGGCTGGGGTCGGTGGCGGGCGGCGCGTGCTGATCGGTCATGGCAGCGAGCTTGCCATGCGCTCGGGCCCGCGTCGACGCCGGGACACGGTGAGCTGTCCCGCCGGGGTGTGACAATGGGTGCGTGGCACTGACTATCGACGAGATCCGTGCCGCCCCCAAGGTGCTGCTTCATGATCATCTTGACGGCGGGCTGCGGGCGGCCACGGTGGTGGACCTCGCCCGGCAGATCGGGTACGACCGCCTCCCGTCGGAGGACGCGGACGAGGTCAAGCTGTGGATGCAGCGCGGTGCGAACCGGGGGCACCTCAACCTCTACCTCGATGCCTTTCAGCACACGGTGGCCGTCATGCAGACCCGGCAGGCGCTGATCCGGGTGGCGGCCGAGTGCGCGGAGGATCTCGCCGCGGATGGGGTGGTCTACGCCGAGGTCCGGTTCGCCCCGGAACTGCACGTGGCAGGCGGGCTCAGCCTGGACGAAGTGGTCGAGGCGGTCCTTGAGGGGTTCCGTGCCGGGAGCGAAGGTCGGCGCATCACCGTTTACGCGCTGCTCACCGCGATGCGGACGGCAGCGCGATCGCTGGAGATCGCCGAGCTCGCGGTGCGGTACCGCGACCAGGGGGTGGTCGGCTTCGACATCGCCGGCGCCGAGGCGGGCAGCCCGCCGAGCCGCCATCTCGACGCCTTCCAGTACGTGGCGCGCGAGAACTTCCACATCACGATCCACGCCGGCGAAGGGTTCGGGCTCCCCTCCATCTGGGAGGCGCTCCAGTGGTGCGGCGCCGAACGCCTGGGCCACGGGGTCCGCATCATGGATGACATCAAGATCACGCCGGAGGGCACCGCGACGCTGGGCCGGCTGGCGAGTTACGTCCGGGACCGCCGGATCCCGCTGGAGATGTGCCCGACGTCGAACGTCCAGACCGGGGCCGCCCCCTCGATCGAGGCGCACCCGATCCGGCTGCTGCGCCAGCTCTCGTTCCGGGTCACCGTGAACACGGACAACCGGCTGATGAGCGGGGTAAGCCTGTCCTCGGAGTTCCACCGGCTGGCGGAGGTGTTCGGGTACGGCTGGCGGGACATCGAGTGGCTCACGATCAACGCGATGAAAAGCGCGTTCGCGCATTTCGACGAGCGGCTGCGGATCATCGACACGGTGGTCAAGCCCGGGTACGCCACCGCGCGGGCGACGAGCGACGCCGTGGTGCGACTCTCCGCCCCCAGCGGCTAGCGGCTAGGCGCCCCCGGCCGCCGGACCGCTCAGCCGGGCGGGCGGGGAGCGTGTCGCCGCGGGACCCCGCAGAGCCGAAGGAAGGCCGCTCCCCCCGCCGGGAGCGGCCTTCGCTTCGCGGGCCGGCGCCTCCCCGCCTGCGGCGCCGGTCCCGGGCTCAGGTCATCACGTCACCGACCATCCCGCCGACCAGGCCGCCTTCGACCGGCTCCCCCCGGTCCTCGGCGGCGGGAATGTGCGCGACGAGCGCGGCGGCAAGCTGGGGCAATGGCATCGACTGCAGCCACACGGTGCCCGGTCCGGACAGCTCGGCGAAGTAATGCGTGTCGCCACCGAAGTAGCGGTTGGTGATACCCGGGACGCGGACCACCTGGAATGACACCGACGCCTGGAACATCCCGACGTGCCCCGGGTGGACGCGCAGCGACTGGCCCGCCGCCAGGTCATGCGGCACCACCTGGCCGGAGAGTTCGGCCCAGGCCCGGCCCTGGCCACCGAGGCGCCGCAGGGCGAAACCCCCGCCGGCGAAGATTCCCGCGCGGAACGACCGCTGGAAACCGGTCGAGACCTCGATGCCGGGCGTGCCGGCGAGAAAGCCGTGCTGGTGCACCAGGTACTCGGCTCCCGGGCACACATCCACCGGCAGGATGCTGCCGGGCACCTTCGGCGCGAACGTGATCGTGCCCGGCCCTCCCTGGGCCGTGTAGGTGCTCATGGGCAGCTGTGGGCCGCCAGCGACGCGGTCGAGGGCGCCCGCCAGGCTCCTGCCGCCCATTCCGGTGCCCAGGCCGGTCGATATCTGGATCGCATCGGTCATCCAGGAGAACTCGCCGATTTCGGCCACGACGCTCTCACCCGGGTCGAGGTGAACCGACAGCACGGGCATCGTAGTGCCGTGAATCTGCGCTTGCATGGCAGCTCCAGTCGGCGGGACCGCGGCCACCTTGCCCACAGCGGTTCGGGCGGGAGCAGCTGCGGGACGATGACTGATCATGTTTACGCCGCCGGGAAGGGCCCGCGAATCCCGGAAACCATGTATGGGCAGCCCGGCTCGTCTGGCTCCATGCCAGGTCGGACCGCTGGTGGGGCACGGCAGGCGGGAGAACGTGGGTCCCCGGATGCCTGGCCGTTATAACATCAGCCGCCCTGCCGCGCGGGGGCCGCCAGCCCATGCGTGACGGCGTAGCGGGCGGCCTCGACCCGGCCGCCGAGACCCAGCTTGCGGTAGACGGTGGCCAGATGGCGTTCGACCGTGCCCTGGCTCAGGCATAGTTCCGCGGCGATCTGCTTGTTGCTCAGCCCGCCGGCGACGAGCCCCAGCACGTCGGCCTGGCGGACAGTGAGGCCATCGGGGAGGGCGTCGGCGTCGGCGCTCTCACCGATCTCGGCGAGCGCGGCCCGCACGTCGGCCAGCCGCTGCGGGTTGGCGATCCCGGCGGCCAGTGCTTCCGCGGCGCGCAGGTGCCTGGCCGCCTCGTCAGGACGGCCTAGCCGGTGGACGGCGCGGCCGAGGCCGGTCAGCGCCACCACGATGTCGTGTGCCTGGTCGGCTTCCTCGTGGGCGAGCGTGGCGGCCCGGTAGTGGCCGGCGGACTCCGCCCAGCGCCCCTGTTCGGCGGCGAGGAAGCCCCGGTTGGCCTCGAGGAGCCCGGTAACCTGCGGGTTGCCCAGGCCTCCGGCAAGCTCGGTGGCCTCGTCGAGTGCCCGCCGGGCCGCGTCAAGCTCGCCGGACCGGATCAGCACGTCGGACAGGTTGGCCAGGCCGATCGCGAGTGAGTTCTGGTCGCCGAGCTGGCGCTTGATGACCAGCGACCGCTTCAGGTTGTCGCGCGCCTTTGCGAGATCACCCTCGTCCAGCGCCATCAGGGCCAGGTTGTTCATGGCAACCGACATGCCGCGGCGGTCACCGAGTTCCGCCCGCAGGTCCATCGCGGTCTGGAAGCAGCGGGCGGCGGCGTCCCGGTCGCCCAGATAGCGGTGCGCGGACCCGAGCACGGTCGCCGCGAAGGCGCTCCGCTCGCGCAGGCCGAGCGCGTCGAAGATCCCCAGTGCGGTCCTCGCCAGCCGGACGGCCTCGGAATAGTCGCCGTTCTCCGCCGCGAGGACGGCCGCCGAACAGAACGCCCGGCCGCTGTTTTCGTCGCGCCGCGTGGTGTGGGCGAGGAACCTGCCCAGCCAGCCGCGCCCGGCCGCTAGCCGGCCGCTGGTGAGCCACCAGCGCCACAGCGCCGCGCCCATCCGCAGGCCGAGATCCGGGTCGCTGCCCGCGGCCCACTCCAGCGCCACATCCAAGTCGGTATCTGCTGCCGCCAGCCGCGCGGCCCACGATACGGAGCCGGGCCCGGCCAGGCCCTGCTCGCTGTCGGCGGCCAGCGCCGCCAGATGCTCGGCGTGCCGGCGGCGGATCGCCGGCCCCTCGTCCCGTTCGTCGAGCCGGGCGGCGGCGAACACGCGCATCGTCGCGAGCATGCTGAACCGGTTCGGCTCTCCCCGGTCGACCAGCAGCCAGGAGGAATCGACGAGCCCGCGAACCGCGTGCGCCAGCATGGGCCCTTCGCTCCCGCTGACCGCGGCGGCATCGGCCATGGTGAAAGGACCCGCGAAGACGCTCAACGCTGGCAGCAGTCGCCGTTGCTCCGGACTGAGCAGGTCGTAGCTGCGGCGCACCACGTCCACGAGCGTGCTGTCGCTCCGGTCGGTGCCGCCACCCGGCTCGGCCGACAGCAGGGCCGCCCCTTGCTCCACGATCTCCCGCAGCGACAGGGTTCCGACCCACCCGGCGATGAGCTCGATCGCCAGGGGGAGGCAGTCCAGCCGGCGGCAGAGTTCGGCGATAACACGCGGCGCAACGTTACCGGCGGCGAAGCCGGGCAGCCGTTCCTCGGCCCTGGCCATGAACAGCCGCACCGCATCGGACGACGCGATGTCCGTGACGGGCGCCGCGGAAGAGGGGCATGCCATGGGCGGCACCGGCCAGCACAGCTCGCCGGGGACGCCCAGCACCGTCCGGCTGGTCACCATGATGCGCACCCCCCGCACCCCGGTCAGCAGAAGGCTGACCAGCGCCGCGACGTCGTCGCGCAGGTGCTCGGCGCCGTCGAACACGACCAGGCGGGGGGTGACGGCGAGGGCCGCCTCGACGGACGAGAGGACTTCCACCCCTGGCTGGTCCCGCAGCCGGAGGCAGGACGCCACCGTCGAGGTGAGCGACAGCGGGTGGCGCACCGGTTCGAGCGGGATGATCACCGTCTCGTCCGGGTCGGCGAAGCGCCGGATGGCCTCGAGGGCGAGCCGGGTCTTGCCGACGCCGCCCGGCCCGGTGATGCTGATCAGCGGCGACCGGCCGTGCAGCAGCATGGACAGGTCGGCGAGCTCGGATTCGCGCCCGACGAAGCTGGAGTGCGGTACCGGCACCGGGACCGGGCTGAGGGGTATGGAACGAGCCTCGAACTCCGCCAGGGCGCGCTCCGCGCGGGCCGACATCCTGGTACGGCCCGCCTCCCAGCGGTTGACTGTCGCGAAGGAGACGCCGAGGCGGTGCGCCAGCTGTTCTTGGCTCAGGTCGAGGCTGGTGCGCAGTTGGCGCAGGCGCTGCGCGGCTGAGGCGACGTCTGCGTCGGGCGCCTCGCCATCCACATAGCCAGAGTAGGCCACCTCGCCTGCCGCGGCCCGCCTTGCCCGCGCCGGGGCCAGCGCCCCCTAACGCGCCGCCGGTCAGATCCGCCCGAACAGCCTATCGCCCGCGTCTCCCAGGCCGGGGATGATGTATCCCCGGTCGTTCAGCCGCTCGTCCATCGCGGCGGTGACCACCCGGACCCGGACCGGGTCGTCGGTTGGGAAGGAGGATTCCAGCCGCGCGACCCCCTCCGGGGCGGCCAGCAGGCAGACGGCGGTCACCGCGGCCACGCCCCGCTCGGCCAGCATGCCGATGACGGTCTCCAGCGTCCCGCCGGTGGCCAGCATCGGGTCGAGCACGAAGACCTCACGGCCGGAAAGGTCGGCGGGCAGCCGGTCGGCGTAGGTCGAAGCCACGAGGGACTCCTCGTCCCGGACCATGCCCACGAAGCCGACGTCGGCCGTGGGGAGCAGCCTGGTCATGCCGTCGAGCATCCCGATCCCGGCGCGCAGCACCGGTACCACCAGCGGGACCGGCCCGGCCAGCTTCACCCCGTCGGCCGGTCCCAGCGGGGTGGTCACGGTCACCGGCCGCACGCGCATCTCGCGCATGGCCTCGTAGGCGAGCAGGGTAACGAGTTCGTCGGCCAGGCGGCGGAACGTGGGGGCTGGGGTGGCCTCCTCCCGCAGCATGGTGAGCTTGTGCGCGACCAGCGGATGATCAACGACCAGAGTCTGCATGACCAGTAGTGTCCCAGGTCGGGCGCCCCGGATCGGCCGATGGCGCACGGGCACCGAAATCGCGCGCGATTTTGTGTTGGCGGAGCGCCGCCGGATGGCTCTTAGCTGTATACGCCACCTGCGGCGGGGAGCGCGAAGCGGTCCCTTTGGGGGTGCCAGGTGGGACCGGGGGGGTGAGCGGGCGCTGGGTGGGTGGGACGGCCCGGCGCCCGCTTATCGGTCAGCCTCCCGAGGCGGCCAGGTTGCGGGCGACGAGGGCGATGCCCCTAGCCCACTGCTTGACCTGCTTGGCAGGCAGGTACGCCGTGCCCTTCTTGGTGTGGTCGACCATGGGCGAGGCCAGGAAGGCCTCCCGGCCCTGGGGGTCGATGAAGTACACGGCCGAGGTGTGGATGATGTCGGCGTCCGGGTTGGGCGCCTGCACGGCGACGTTGTAGTCCCGCCAGACGTTCTTCAGCGCCGGCACGGAGCCGGTGAAGAAATGCCAGCCCGGGATCGTGTTCAGCCCTTCCTGGCGTGAATAGTCGGCCATGTTGGCCACCGACTTGTGGTACTGGTTCACGTTGACCGCGATGAACGCCACCTTGGCCGCCGTCGGCCCGAGACGGTGATAGGCGTCCACGAACTCCTGCGACACGATCGGGCAGATGTCGGTGCAGTGCGGGTCCATGAACTCCAGCACCACCACCTTGCCGCGCAGGGCCGACAGCCCCATCGTCCTGCCCGCCTGGTCGGTCAGGGTGAAGCCAGGAGCCTGCTGGCGTGGCAGCGGCGTCAGCAGCATCTCGTTGGCGAGGCTGGTCGGCACGTTGGCGGGTATGCCGGAGGGTCGTGGGCCGGCCGTGTCCTGATGGCGGGCGATGACGAATGCCCCCGCCACCACCGCAATCGTGACCACCGCGGCGATCATGCCGTAGATCAGGATGCGCGGGGGCCGCCTGCCAGGGCTGGAGGCAGGCGGGCCCTGCTCGTTCGTCGCCCCGCCACTGGCGGCCTGCTGGCCATCCGTAGCTTTCGTGGACATGGGGATGCTCTTTCTCGCTCGGCCGGTGGGACGGCCCGCTGGCATCCCGAGCATAGCGGCAGGCGCCGCGCGGGCCCGGACTGGCCAGCCCGGCTCAGGCCGGCTCAGGCTGGCTCAGGCTGGCTCGCGGCGGACCAGGAGCATTGCCGCGTCATCATCGAGCGCGTGGCCGACGTGGCGCAGCACGTCGGCACTCAGGTCGTCCAGGATCTTGTCGGGGTCGCCGGCCTCGCTGAGGGCGCGGGCCCGGGCGAGCGGGAAGAACTCGCCGGACCGGTTCCGCGCCTCGCTGACGCCGTCGGTATAGAACAGGATCCGGTCACCCGGCCCGACCTCGATCACGGTCGCCTGGCCCGGCTGGTCGGCTTGCCCTGGCTGGCTGGCCTGGCCCGGCTGCCTGGCCTGGCCCGGCTGGCTGGCCTGGCCAGGCCCGGCCGCGAACTGCGCCAGGCCCAGCGGCAGGCCGCCTTCGGCTGCTTCCACCAGGCGCGGCCCGGCACGGTCGACCAGCAGCGGCGGGGGATGCCCCCGGTTCAGCAGTTCCACCTTCGACCCGTCGGTGCTGGCCTGCGCGAGGATAGCGGTCACGAACTGCTCATCGGTGAGCTCGCGGGCCAGGGTGGCCTCGATCCGGGCGGCGATCAGGGCCAGGTCGGATGTGTCGGGCGCCACCTCCCGGAACGCCCCGAGAACCGTCGACGCCATCTTCACCGCCTCGAGGCCCTTGCCCTGGACATCCCCGATGATGAACCTGGTGGCGTCCGCCGCCGCGACGACCTCGTACAGGTCGCCGCCGACGGTGGCCCGCGACGTGGCGGAGATGTACCGGACGGCTATCCGGACCCCGCTGAGCTCGGCCGGCAGCGGCCGGAGCAGGACCTCCTGCGCGGCCGCCGCGACCGTGCGCACGTCCGTGAGCTCCTGCTCCTGCCGCTGGCGCAGGGTGCTGGCGATCACGCCGGCGACGCTGACGCCCAGGACCGTCGCCAAGGCGACCAGGTCATCAGCGTCGATGCTGGTGTCCTTGTAGGCGGCGAGGAACAGGCACAGGGCGAGGGCGAGGCAGCTAACGATGATCATCCGGGCCAGGCCGCCGACCACGGCGGCGAAGGCCGGGCCCAGGGACAGCAGCGCGAGCAGGCCGATGCTGTGCCCGACCCGCAAGTCGATGAGTCCCACGGTCGCCAGCACCAGGAAGGGCAGGGCTCCCAGCACGACCTGTGTTCGTGACCAGATGACCGGCTCCTGACACATGTCCCGGCGGCCTGCCAGTGACGCTACCCCGCCACGCCGCGCTGCGTCGGACCACCGATGCTGCCACCTTAACGGGAGGAACGCCCTGCTCGGGACGCTTTCCGGGCACCGCTTCGCGTCCCCCGGGACCCGTCGGGCAGGCTTGAGGCATGGCAGACGATCTCACCCTGATGGCCGTCCACGCACATCCCGATGACGAGTCATCGAGCACCGGCGGCGTCCTGGCCGCGTATGGCGACCAAGGAGTCCGTACCGTCGTTGTGACCTGTACGAACGGTGAGTTCGGGGACGCCCCGGGCGGGGTGAAGCCCGGACAGGACGGTCACGACGAGCAGGCGGTGGCGCAGCTGCGGCTCGCAGAGCTGCGCCAGGCCTGCAAGATCCTGGGCGTCACCGACCTCGAGCCGCTCGGTTACCACGACTCCGGCATGCCGGACTGGGACTACAAGGACCGGCCCAGCGCCTTCTGCAACATCCCTACGGCCGAGGTGGCCGCCCGGATCACCGCGCTGATCGAGCGGTACCGGCCGCAGGTCGTGATCACCTACGATCCGACGGGCCCCTACCAGCACCCCGACCACGTGCACGCGGCCGAGGCTGCCGTCTCCGCGGCAGCCGGCAGCGGCATTCCGGCCAAGCTCTACTTCACGGCGCTGCGCGGCAGCGACTGGCAGAAGGTATGGCAGGCGCTGCGCGACGCTGGCCTGGACGTGCCCGGCCGGCCGGCCGCCGACCCGCAGGTGAGGCAGCAGATGGCCGAGACCGAGCGGCGCATCACCACCACGGTCGACATCCGGCCGGTGCTCGCCCGCAAGCGGGACGCTCTGTTCGCCCATGCCAGCCAGATACAGGATTCGTGGTTCAGCAAGATCCCGCAGGACATCGCCGAGGCAACCTTCGGCCGGGAGAGCTTCATCCGGGCCAGCGATTCCACCGGGGCCCCGGTCCCCGAGGACGACCTGTTCGCCGGGCTCCGGCCGCGGCGAGCGAGCCCGCCGTAAAGCCGTTGCCGCGGCGCGCGCCGGCTGCGACCCTGCCGGAGTGGCCGATGTGCCGGCGTTCGAGCAACTGCTCGCCGAGGGCGGGTCGGTGCCACTCGAAGGCTGGGATTTCTCCTGGTTCGAGGGCCGGGCCACCGAAGAGCGCCCACGGTGGGGATACTCCCGGCTGCTGGCGGAGCGTATGGCCCGTGCGGCGGCCGCGCTTGACGTCCAGACCGGTGGTGGTGAGGTGCTCGCGGGGATCCCCCGTCCCCCGCCGAGGCTGGCCGCCACGGAGTCATGGCCGCCGAACATCGCTGCAGCGAAGCGGAACCTGCACCCGCTCGGCGCGTCGGTGATAGCGGCGGACGACGAAGCCGGCCTGCCGTTCCGCGAGGCGTCGTTCGACCTGGTCGTGAGCCGGCATCCCACGGTCGCGGTCTGGCCGGAGATCGCCCGCGTCCTGCGCCCCGGCGGGACGTATCTTTCGCAGCAGGTCGGGGCCGGCTCCAACCGGGAGCTGACCGATTTCATGATGGGGCCGCAGCCAGTGAGCCGGACACGGAGCCCGCAGCGGGCTGTCGCCGGGGCGCGGGCCGCGGGCCTCACCGTGGTCGATCTGCGGGAACAGGCACTCAGGGTGGAGTTCTACGACGTGGGCGCAGTCGTCCACTTCCTTCGCAAGGTTCCGTGGACCGTCCCCGGCTTCACCGTCGACGGATACCGGGATCAGCTGGCCCGGATGCACGAGCGCATCCGGGCCCGGGGGCCGTTCGTCTCGCATGCCCAGCGTTTCCTGATCGAGGCGCGCAAGCGGCGGTCCACCCGTGGCGGGTGAGGATCCGGGGAGCTCGCCGGTCGCCGGCGTGGGGCCGCGTCCATGCGCGCAGTCCGGCGCGTCGGTGGAGGGCCCGCGATGAAGCGCGGCGTTTGTCCGGTGCGCTGCCGCCGGGGATACTGCTGGGGTGGGCGAGCGCAATGTCCTTGGCGATGAGCTGGAGCCGTGTGGCACCGACCCGATCACCGGCTTCTATCGCAACGGCTGCTGCAGCACCGGCCCGGAGGACCTGGGCAGTCACACGATCTGTGCCGTGGTCACCACCGAGTTCCTGGCGCATCAGCGCAGCATCGGGAACGATCTGTCCACGCCGGTGCCGGAGTTCCAGTTCCCGGGGCTCGTGCCGGGGGACCGGTGGTGTGTGACGGCGGCGAACTGGCTGCGGGCGCACCGCGATGGTGCCGCCGCGCCGGTGGTGCTGGCGTCAACCCATGAGCGGGCGCTAGAGATCGTGCCGCTCTCGGCGCTCGCCGGGTACGCCGTCGATGTTCCCGCCGATCCCAGCGCCCTCGAGGACTGAGCCGAAGCGGGTGATCAGAGCCGTTCCCCGGCGCGCACCGGCGCCGTGATGGTGTTCCCGCGCGGCGCCAGCGGGCACTGCCAGGAACTGCTGTACCGGCACGAGGGGTGGTACAGGAAGTTCAGGTCCACCACCAGGGTCCCGTCGCTGCCGCCGAGGTCGGCACCCTTGGCCGTGTCGAGCAGGTACCGCCCGCCGCCATAGCTGGTGTCACCGGCGATGCCGTCCCGCAGCGGAAGGAAAAGCCCGCCCGCGTACTGGTCCAGCCACCACACGTCCACGACCGCGCGCAACGGCGCGGGCAGTTCGACCCGCCCGGCGAGCCGCAGTGCCGCGGTGCCGTCGCTGCCGGCCGGCAGCGACAGCTCCGCCGGCGTGGGCGGCGGCAGCAGCGGCAGCGAGAACCGCAGCAGCGGGTCGTAGGGCCAGACGGGCAGGCCGGTGGCCCGGAGCGGGTCATCTGGCTCCAGCGGGCTTTGCGGGTGCTCCCGGAAGAGCTCGTCTCGGCCGGCCCGCCACAGCGCATGCCCACGCTCGGGGCTTGGCTGCGCCCGCACGGCCCCGTAAAGCTCACTCACGCGCCGGCGCCAGTCGGCGAGCTCAAGCTCGATCATCGGCTGCCCCGGGGGCGTCCACGGTGGCGCTGCCCGCGTAGGTCTCGTCCTCCATGAGGCGCGACGCTAGCAAGGCGGGCCGCGGCCCGCCGGGCGGGGGTATCGCCGGCCGTGCCCGGGCGGATACGCTGCCAGCACCTGCGCTAAGGGGTCAGGTCACCGGCGGGGGACGGTCACCGGGGCGGCAGGGAGATGCTCATGAACGGTACGGTCGCGGTCGCCGTAGCCCAGCGTGCGGACCACCAGGTGCTTCCGGTCATCACGCTGATCTCCTGGCTCCTGACCGCCGGTATCGGCGGCTACATGTTCGGCAGCTGGATCGCTCACGACGGCGTAGCCCAGCAGCGGGCGAACCGTGAAGGCCTGCGCCCAGGGGTCATCTTCGGGCACGTCGGCCTCGCCCTTACCGGGCTGGCCGTGTGGGCGGCCTACGCGATCACCCGCTGGCCCCCCCTCGCCTGGTCGGCCGTCCTCGTGCTCATGCCGGCGATCGGCCTCGGCCTCTCCATCGTCACGCTGTGGGTGCCCTACCCGGTCGCGGGCGGCCCGGGACGGGCCGGTAGCGGCGGCCAGCTCGCCGCACCCGCCGAGGACGTGCTGGCCAGCAGGCTCACCGACAGCACGCTCACCCACGCGCTCACCGATGCGGCGCTTGCCAGCAGGCTGGTGGATGAGGTGCTCGCCAGCGTCACAGCCGACCCGGCCCGGCGGCGGCCCAGGGGGCACGCAGCGGCGCTCATCCCGGCGGGCCACGGCGCCCTGGCCCTGACCACCTTCCTGCTCGCGGTCCTGAGCGCCGTCGGGACGCTCTGATGCGGCTCGCGATCCTTAACGGCACTGGCAGCAGGACTGCCGGGTCCTCTTAGCTGACCGGGTTGAGCTTTCCGGTCGCGACGTCGAAGATGAACCCGGCGATCGCGTCCTTGTGCGGGATGAACGGGCTTGCCTTGATCCGCGCGATGGACTGCCGCACGTCCTCCGCGAGGTCGGGGAAGGCTTCGGCGGACCAGGTCGGCTTGATCCCCGTCTCGTCCTGGATGGAGCGCTTGAACGCGTCGTCAGTGAAGGTCAGCATGCCGCAGTCGGTGTGGTGGATCAGTACGATCTCCTTCGTTCCGAGCAGCCGCTGGCTGATGGCCAGTGAGCGGATCTGGTCGTCGGTGACGACGCCGCCCGCGTTGCGGATCACGTGCGCCTCGCCCTCGCTAAGTCCGAGCATGCCGTAGACGTTCAGCCGGGCGTCCATGCAGGCGACCACGGCGAGGTGGGCGGCTGGCGGCATGGGCAGCGGGCCGGAGAACGTCTCCGCATAACGGACGTTGTTGGCCAGGTACTGCTCGGTGGCACTCATGGGCTCCTCCGCCGTGTCGTGCGATCGGGCTGGCATCGGAGATTGTTGCCGCCGGGCCGTGCGCAGGTCAAGGACCGCCCATGCCGACGGCCCCGCGCAACCCCGTGATTCACTCGGCATCGACGCAGATCAGTCCCCAAGGCCGGTCCTTGGCCCTGGTCATGACCACCGTCGCGCGGCGGCTGCCGGTGAGCCTCAGGCGGCGGAGCAACTGGCCGACGTCGCCGGCCAGGCCACGGCGCCGGATCTCAACCACGCCGATGTCCAGCTCGCGCAGCTTGGCGGGAAGCCGTTTCTGGTTCCAGGGGCCGGAGTCGATGACCCGCAGTCCCCGCCCGAACGGCGTGCGCAGCGGCGTATCGCAGGACAGGAACGCGATCCGCTCATCGATCTTCCATGCACCCAGCTCGCGCGCCAGCTCCTCCACCAGCCCAGCACGGGTGACGGCCGGGCTTGGATCGCAGAGGAACTCCCCGGGTGCCCGCACCGGCACCCGGGGGCCGGGCGCGG
>DAITAE010000444.1:0-4245 GCA_036824445.1 Streptosporangiaceae bacterium
TGCGTCGCCCGCGGCTACCTGGCCGGGTCGGGCTGGCACGACTACCGGCGGACCGGGGCGGTGTGCGGTGTGGCGCTGCCGCCGGGCCTCGCCGAGGGCTCGCGGCTGCCGGAGCCCATCTTCACGCCGGCGACCAAGGCGCCGCGCGGGGAGCACGACGAAAACATCCCGGCGGCGGCGGTGGCCGGCCTGGTGGGCGCCGATACCGCCGCTGAGCTGGAACGCATCACGCTGGAGGTGTACCAGCGGGGCGCGGCGATCGCGGCGAGCGGCGGCATCATCGTCGCGGACACCAAGATCGAGCTTGGCCACGACGCGCAGGGGCGGCTGCTGCTCGCCGACGAGGTGCTCACGCCAGATTCGTCGCGGTTCTGGCCCGCCGGGCAGTGGCGGCCGGGCCGTCCCCAGCCGTCGTTCGACAAGCAGTTCGTGCGTGACTGGCTGGACTCGCCGGAGGCGGGCTGGGACCGCCACCAGAGCGGCACGCAGCCCCCCGAGTTGCCCGGCTGGGTCGTGGAACGCACCAGAGCCCTCTATATCACGGCATTTGAGCGCATAACGGGCGAGTGCTGGGCCTAGAACGCGCCCGAGGGCCACGCCGCGCCGGAAACGCGAAGCGGGTTTCCATCGTGTTCTCTATTGGCGGGCCCAGCAGCGGTGTGCTCTCGGACCCGGCCCGTCCCGCCGGCCGGGAGCGGTCCAGCGCATCCGCTCTGGCCTGGGAAAGCTGGCGCCATGGAGCATGGATGGGGGTAAGGACGCATCGTGACCGAGCGGGGTGGTCTGATCGGGACGGTCCTGCCGCATGCCACCGGCGAGATGCCCTCAATGACATGTGGAGTGCGAGCCCGGTGGAATACTGGAGCGCGCGTAGACGACGCCTTCCGCTCACGACATAGCCGGCGGGCCGTTCACGCCAGGCTGACCCGTCGCACTGTCCGGCCGCAGCCTCGCCCGGCCGGCGCCCGAAGAACAGGAGCAGCGCGCCCATGACCGTTGGCCCCGAGACCTGCTATCGCGTGCAAGGCGGCGTACCGCTGCAGGGCACCGTTTTCGTGCAGGGCGCCAAGAACGCCGCGCTCAAGATGATCGCCGCTTCGCTCCTGGCGTCCGATGGCCGGACGGTCCTGCGGAACGTACCCCCCATCGAGGACGTGCGCAGGGCTGTGGAGCTGGCACAGGCGGTCGGCGCCGTGGTGAAGTTCCACGAGGCGGAACGCACCCTGGTGGTGGATGCGTCGACCCTGACCAGCCCGGTGCTCCCGGCGGAGATCGCCCGCCGTTTCCGGGGCTCGGTCGTCTTCGTGCCCGCCCTGCTGCACCGGCTGGGCGAGGCGGTCATCGAGGGCATCGGCGGCTGCAACCTGGGCAGCCGGAACCTCGACTTCCACTACCGGGGGTTCGCCCGGCTGGGCGCCACGGTGGACGAGATGGGCGACAAGATCTACATCAAGGCCGGGAGGCTTCGCGGCGCCCACCTGTACCTGGACACTCCCTCGCACATGGGCACCGAGAACCTGCTCATGGCGGCGTCCCTCGCCCCCGGCACCACGGTGATCGACAACACCGCATCCGAGCCCGAGGTGCTCGACATGATCTCGTTCCTGACCAAGATGGGGGCGCAGATCAGCGGCGGGGGCACCGGTTTCATCACGGTGCAGGGGGTGGGCAAGCTCGCCGCCACCGAGCACACGGTGATGGCCGACCGGATCGACGCCGGCATGTTCGCCATGGCCGCGGCGATCACCGGCGGCGAGCTGAGCCTGGTCGGGGCCAATCTGGAGCACTTCGGGGTGGCGCGCTGGAAGCTGGAGCAGATGGGGGTGGAGTTCGCCTCCAACGGCGCGGTGCTTCAGGTGCGCCGGGAGCGCCCGCTGCGGCCGATCAACGT
Organism: Streptosporangiaceae bacterium; assembly: GCA_036824445.1. Taxonomy (GTDB): domain Bacteria; phylum Actinomycetota; class Actinomycetes; order Streptosporangiales; family Streptosporangiaceae; genus UBA9676. Next base: position 1,892 of record DAITAE010000444.1, read on the forward strand.
GATCACCAGCCCCTACCCTGGGTTCGCCACCGACCTGCAGTCCCCGATCATGGCGCTCAGCTGCCTCGCGGACGGCACCAGCTACATCCGCGAGAACATCTACGATGGCCGGTTCACCCTGGTGGGCGAGCTCACCAAGATGGGTGCCGAGGCAGAGGTGGACGGCAACGTGGCCATCGTGCACGGCCCGTCCCAGCTCCGGGGGACCAAGGTAATCGCGCACGACCTGCGCGGCGGCATGGCCCTCATCCTGGCCGGGCTATGCGCGGAGGGCGAGACGGTGGTCGCCCCCGGCTACCTGATCGACCGCGGGCACGCGGCCATCGCCAGCCGGCTCGCCACCCTCGGTGCCGACATCTCCACGGAGGAGAGCGCCTGACGCAGCGGGGCGGCCGCCGCCCTGGGGCACCGGCAACGACCCCCGCGAGGCGCGCTAATGGCGGCGGGGGTAGGCGCGGGCAACGTCCAGGAACGCCTCGCTGTCCTCCTCGTCACCGACCGAGATCCGGGCACCCTCGCCGGCGAACGGCCGGATGCTGACGCCGCTGCGGGCACAGGCGGCGGCGAAGTCCGCGGTGTCCTCGCTGAGCCGCAGCCAGACGAAGTTCGCCTCGGTGGGCGGCACCGACCAGCCCTGGGCCAGCAGTTCGTCGCGGACCCGGGTCCGCTGCTTCACCACCTGCTCGACCCGGGCCAGCAACTCAGGCTCCGCGGCCAGCGAGGCGATCGCCGCGGCCTGGGCGATACGGTTCACCGCGAACGGCAGCAGCGTCTTGCGGGCGGCCTCGGCAACCGGCTCATGGCCGACGAGGAAGCCGACCCGCAGCCCGGCCAGCCCGTAGGCCTTGGAGAAGGTACGCAGGACGGCCGTGTTCGGGCGGTCGCGGTAGAGCTCCAGGCCGTTGGGCATGTCCGGGTCGCGCACATACTCGGCGTAGGCCTCGTCCAGCACCACCAGACAGTCCGGTGGCACACGGTCGAGGAAGTCCTCGAGCTCGGCCCGGTGCACCACGGTCCCCGTCGGGTTGTTCGGGTTGCAGACGAAGATCACCCTGGTCCGGGGGGTGACCGCCGCCGCCATCGCGGCCAGGTCGTGCGTCTCGTCCCGGATCGGCACGCGCACCTCGTCGGCGCCGGCCAGCTTGACCAGTAGCGGGTACGCCTCGAACGAGCGCCACGCGTACAGCACCTCACCGCCCGGCTCGGCGGCCGCCTCGAGCAGTTGCTGGGTGACGCCCACCGAGCCGCAGCCCAGCGCGATGTGCCCGGGCGGGACGCCGTAGCGCCTGGCGATCGCCTCCGTCAGCGCGACCGCCCCGTTGTCCGGGTAACGGTTGACGTCCGCGCATGCCTCCGTGATGGCCTGCACCACCGATGGGAGGGGGCCGAACGGGGACTCGTTGGACGACAGCTTGAAGGAGCGGCCGTCGGGCCCTGCCACCGCTTGGCCCGGCCGGTAGGGGGCGAACTGGTCCAGGACGCTGCGGAAGCGTGGCGATGGTGCGGTCACCTGTCCTCCCGGGCATGGGGCATGGATCCACGAGACACGCCCTCGTCGGCTCGTTCCAGTCTGCCATCGGGCAGGCCCGGGCGTGCCCGGCGGATCCGCTCCCCGCGCCGGGCCAGCCTCGGGCTAGCCTGGTTCCAGCGAGGCGAGCACGCCGCTAAAAATCGCGTGCACGCCGGGAGTGAACAGGACGAACCGGGCCTCCTCGACCTGGCACGATGCCCCGCTCACCGTCATCAGCGCGATCCGCGCGGCGTCCTCGTGCGGCCATCCGTACATTCCGGCCGAGACCGCGGGGAAGGCCACGGTCTTGGCCCCGAGCTCGTCCGCGACCCGCAGCGACTCGGCGTAACACGACGCCAGGACCGCCGACCGGTCCTCGGAGGCGGAGTAGACCGGGCCCACGGTGTGGATCACCCACCTGGCCGGGAGCTCGCCGGCGGTGGTCGCCACCGCCTGGCCGGCCGGCAGCCCGTCCGGGTAGCGGGCCGCCCGCACGTCGCGGCAGGCCGCCAGGATCGCCGGGCCGCCGCGACGGTGAATCGCCCCGTCCACTCCGCCGCCGCCGAGCAGAGACGAGTTCGCCGCGTTGACGACGGCATCCGCGCGCTGCGCAGTGATGTCGCCGACCTCCAGGGTGATCCTCATGTGTTGTGACTTTTCACGTTAGTTGGCGGGTTTTAGCCAGTATGGCGGGCGTCTGCCGCTGACTGGAGTCAGCTCCGATCTCTACAGCATCGCGCATCTGATGGACCGTCGCTGTCGCGACCGGAATGCTCAGGCCTGTTGAGGATCCGCTGGGCGGTCACCGAAAGCCACCCGACCAACTTTCTCATCCACAGCCCGC
>DAITAE010000028.1:0-16423 GCA_036824445.1 Streptosporangiaceae bacterium
CGGCGCACGAGCGGCTGGCCATGACCACCACCAGCCTGGCCGTGCTCGCCGTCCCGGGTACCCGGGTGGTGGTGTATACGCCCGCCGACGACGTCACCCGGCAGGCGGTTGCCGGGCTGCTGCGCGGCGAAGGCACGGACGCTCACTTCCCCTGCTGGGATTCCCACCAGCGGCAGCGTTCGGAGCTGGAGCGGGCCGGCTACCCCGCCCGCTGACCTGCCGCTGGAACAACCGCCTCCTGTACTGTCAGTGACAGTATGCCGGGCTCATAGGGGGATCAGGCGCCGCGCCGCTGATCGTTATGCTCCTTGCGATCGTCGTCATCAGTGTCTTTGTCGCGATGGTCGGCGGCACGACTGCGCTGGCGATCTCGGGCTTCCGGTCAGGCGGCAAGGCTACCGAGGAGACGACCGTGGCCAGTGAAACAGAGACGCGGCGCACGTTGACGCCACAGCGCTCCCGCAATGGGCGGTCCCGGGGGAACGGCCGCGCGGCGGTACCGCTGCCCATGGATGCGACGGTCACCTTCGGCGCGGAGCGCGAGGAAGCGGAGATCGACGATATCCTCGGCGCCCTCGACCGCGACCTCGTCGGCCTGCTGCCGATCAAGAAGAAGGTGCAGGAGATCGCGGCGCTCCTCCTGGTCGACCGCGCCCGGCAAAGGTTCGGCCTCGAGGCGCCCCGGCCGAACCTGCACATGTGCTTCACCGGCCCCCCCGGCACGGGCAAGACGACCGTGGCGCTGCGGATGGCTGACCTCCTGCACCGGCTCGGCTACCTGGAGCAGGGACAGCTGGTGCACGCCATGCGCGACGACCTCGTCGGCCAGTTCATCGGGCACACCGCACCGAGGACCAAACGGACGATTGACCGCGCGAAGGGCGGGGTCCTGTTCATCGACGAGGCGTACTACCTCTACCGGGGGGTGGACTCGCAGGACTACGGCCAGGAAGCGATCGACATCCTGCTCCAGGTGATGGAGAACGAACGCGACAAGCTCGTCGTGATCCTCGCGGGCTACAAGGACCGGATGGACAAGTTCTTCGGATCCAACCCCGGGATGAGCTCCCGGATCGCGCACCACCTCGACTTCGCCGCCTACCAGCTCGACGAGCTGGTGACCATCGGGCAGGGAATGCTGGAGCAGGCGCGCTACTACCTCTCCGGGGAGGCGGAGGCGGCGTTTCGCAGTCACGTCACGCGCCGGATGCGGGAGCCGCAGTTCGCGAACGCCCGGAGCGTCCGCAACGACCTGGAGAATGCCCGGCTCCGTCACGCGCATCGCCTGACCTCCGAGCCGAACCGCAACTGGACCCGGGATGATCTCATGCGCCTCGAGCCCATCGACATCTTCGCCGGCCGCGGCGACCCGGAGCTGGAACCGGGCACGTTCTGATCTCAGCCGGGGCCGCGCAGCCAGCGGGGACCCTGACGCCGGCGGGTGCAGAAACACACGTGATCGGCGCGGCGGCTACCCTGAGGCGCATGAGCAGCGAGGTTCCTGGCAAACCGGATCCGCACACCACCGCGGGCAAGATCGCCGGGCTGCTGCAGCACCGGGACGAGGCCATTCACGCCGGATCGGCCCGCGCCGTGGAACGGCAGCACGCCAAGGGCAAGATGACCGCGCGGGAGCGGGTCGACCGGTTGCTCGACCCCGGCTCCTTCACCGAACTCGACGGGCTGGCCCGGCACCGCGCCACCGACTTCGGGGTGGCTGCCAACCGCCCGTACGGGGACGGCGTGGTGACCGGCTTCGGCACCGTGGACGGCCGTCCGGTGTGCGTGTACAGCCAGGACTTCACCGTGTTCGGCGGCTCGCTGGGTGAGGTGTACGGGGAGAAGATCGTCAAGCTGATGGACCATGCGCTGAAGACCGGATGCCCGGTGGTCGGCATCAACGACGGCGGCGGCGCACGGATCCAGGAGGGCGTGGTCGCCCTCGGGCTGTTCGGCGAGATCTTCTACCGCAACGTGATCGCGTCGGGCGTGATCCCGCAGATCTCCCTGATCATGGGACCGTGCGCCGGCGGCGCCGTCTACTCGCCCGCGCTCACGGACTTCACGCTGATGGTGGATCAGACCTCGCACATGTTCATCACCGGCCCGGACGTCATCAAGACGGTGACCGGGGAGGAGGTCTCCTTCGAGGACCTCGGCGGTGCCCACGCGCACAACGTCAAGTCCGGGGTCGCCCACTACCAGGCCAAAGACGAGGACGACTGCCTGGACTTCGCGCGCGAGCTCCTGTCCTACCTGCCTTCCAACAACCTCGACGACCCGCCGGCGCCGCCCGGCGCCGGGCCCATGGCCACCACCACGGACCCCGATCCGGTGCTGGATCTCACCGAGGAGGACGCCGCGCTCGACAGCCTCATCCCCGACTCGCCGAACCAGCCCTACGACGCCCACACCGTCATCGCCCACGTCCTCGACGACATGGAGTTCCTGGAGGTCCACGCCGCCTTCGCGCCCAACATCCTGGTCGGGTTCGGCCGGGTCGAAGGCGCGACGGTCGGCGTGGTCGCCAACCAGCCGATGCACCTGGCAGGGGTCCTGGACATCGACGCGTCGGAGAAGGCGGCGCGGTTCGTCCGCACCTGCGACGCGTTCAACATCCCGGTGCTGACCTTCGTGGACGTGCCCGGCTTCCTGCCCGGCACCGGCCAGGAATGGGGCGGGATCATCCGCCGGGGAGCCAAGCTCATCTACGCCTACGCCGAGGCCACCGTGCCCAAGATCACCGTGATCATGCGCAAGGCCTACGGCGGCGCCTACGACGTGATGGGCTCCAAGCACCTGGGCGGGGACATCAACCTGGCGTGGCCGACCGCGCAGATCGCGGTCATGGGCGCGCAGGGCGCGGTGAACATCCTCTACCGCCGCGAGCTCGCCGACGCTGCCGATCCGGAGGCGCTGCGGGCGCAGCGGGTCACCGAGTACGAGGACACCCTCGCCAACCCCTATATAGCTGCCGAACGAGGGTACGTGGACACGGTGATTCGCCCCGCCGAGACCCGTTCCCACGTGATCCGCGCACTGCGCGCGCTACGCACCAAGCGCCAGATCCTGCCGCCCAAGAAGCACGGCAACATCCCCCTGTAGCCCGATCGGCCGCCGAGAGCCTTGGACATGATGACGGACATTCCTCCCCCGCTCCCCACCCTGGCCCGTTACGCGATCATGGTCGATGTCGGGTACATCTACGCGGCGGCCGGCGAGCTTCTGTTCAGCAGCTCCTCACGGCGCGAGTACCGGGTCGACACCGACAAGCTCATCCAGGCGCTCACCCGCCACGCGGACACTCAGGTGCGGGGCGAACTGCTGCGGGTGTACTGGTATGACGCCGCTCGCGACCGGGTGCCCACCATCGACCAGCGGGTCATCGCGCAGATGGCCTGGGTGAAGCTGCGCCTCGGCAACCTCAATGCCCGCGGCCAGCAGAAGGGGGTGGACGCACAGATCCGGGCCGACATGGAGGCGCTCGCCCGGCACCGGGCGATCACCGACGCGGTGCTCGTGGCCGGGGACGAGGACATGGTGCCCGCGGTGGAGGCGGCGCAGGCGTTCGGTGTCCGCGTGCATCTGTGGGGGGTCGAGCCGCCGTTCGGCACGAACCAGGCCGAGCGCCTGGTATGGGAGTCGGACACGGTCGAGGTGCTGGACCGCGTCTTCCTGGAGCCTTATTTCTCCCGGCAGGCGGTGGCCACGCCGGAGCAGGCACCGCCGTCGCCGCTGGCCGGCTCGGGCGTCCCATCGCCCGCGCAGCTGTTCGGCGAGCGCGCCGCGCCGACACGATCGGTCCAGCGCGTGACGCACGGGATGGGCACCGTCGCCAGGCTCGGCCCGGACCGGGACCGGGTCGAGGAGGCCGGCGAGCACGTCGCGCAGCGATGGATCCTCACCCGGGGCGAGGACAACATCCGCGACCTGCTGCCGGGGCCGATCCTGCCGCCGGTCATCGACAAGGAGCTGCTGGTGGACGCCGAGAAGGAACTCGGCCTGTCGCTGCGCCCGTACCAAGAGGCCAGGGAATGGCTCCGGGACGCGTTCTGGGCACGCGTCCGGCGCCAGTTCGGCATCGGGACCGGGCGCACATGACCCGCGACGGCCAAGCCGCGCAGCCCGCCGGCCGGCCAGCGCTGGAGGTCGTGGCCGGTCATCCGTCGCCCGACGAGCTTGCCGCGCTGACCGTGACGCTGGCGGCCGTGCTCGCCGCGCGCGACCGCGCGGCCGGGCGGGCAGGACAGGCCGGGCGGGCGGCTTCCAGGTGGGCCAGCAGGTCCCGGATGCCGGGCGCCCCGCTCAGGCCGGGCCCGGATGCCTGGCGACGCTCCGCCTGGCCGGCCGGCCTCTGATCAGCCGTTCGGCCGACCGCCCCTATCTGGGCAAAGAGCCGAACTGCTGATGGTCTATCCCAGGCCGTAGCATGGCCGCGATGGCTGTCCTGACGACGGAGCGACTGGTCCTGCGCGAGATGACCGGCGCCGACCTCGACAACATCGCCGCCCTGTTCGGCGACGAGGACGTGATGCGCTACTACCCCAAGCCGATGACCCGCGACGAATCGAAATCCTGGATCGAGTGGAATCAGCGCCTCTACCGCAGCCATGGGTTCGGGCTGTGGGCGATGGTCTTGCGCGATACGGGCGAGTTCGCCGGGGACTGCGGGCTCACGCCCCAGTACGTGGACGGCATCAGGGAGATCGAGGTGGGCTACCACGTCCGCACCAGCCTCCAGGGGCACGGTTACGCGACCGAGGCGGCCACCGCGGCCCGCGACTTCGCCCGCGACACGCTCTTCCTCAGCCGCCTGATCGCGATCATCAACCCGGACAACGTGCCGTCGCAGCGGGTCGCTGGGAAGATCGGGCTCAGGCCCGAGAAGCGCGCCACCGTTTTCGGCAGCGAGCAGGTCATCTACGCGGCGGCTATCTGAGGGGGCCGGCACCGGCCCTAACACAAGGGGTCGCCCAGACCGCCGGGGGACGCCTCGGCGATGTCCGATTTCCGCCAGCGGAAGCGCGCTGCCTCGGGTTTAATCGGGGGGTGACGCTGGACTTCGATGCGTGTTATCGGGCGGTTGTGGCGCGGGATCCGCGGTTCGACGGGCGGTTCTTCACCGGTGTGACCAGTACCGGGATCTACTGCCGGCCGATCTGCCCGGCTCGCACTCCGGCGCGGCGCAACATGCGGTTCTTCGCCCACGCCGGCGCGGCGGAGGCGGCCGGGTTCCGCGCCTGCCGCCGCTGCCGGCCAGAGGCAAGCCCGGGTTCCCCGGACTGGAACGCCCGCGGCGACCTCGTCGCCCGCGCGGTCCGGCTGATCGCCGACGGGTACGCAGACGGGCACGGTGTCGACGGGCTGGCCCGGCGGCTCGCGGTCACCGACCGCCACCTGCGGCGACTGGTGCTGGCCGAGCTCGGCACCACGCCGATCGCGCTGGCCAGGACCACGCGGCTGCAGACGGCGCGGCGGCTGCTGGCCGAGACGGATCTGCCGGTCACCGAGGTCGCGTTCGCGAGCGGGTTCTCCAGCGTCCGCCAGTTCAACGCCAGCTTCCAGGAGGCCTACGGCCGGCCTCCGTCCCAGCTGCGGTCCCGGACGCCCCGGCCGGCGGCGGCCGCGGACGCCCACCGGGCGGGCAGTCAGGCGGCGCACCGGGAGGCAGCGGCCGACGGGAGCTGGCTGACGCTCCGGTTGGCCTGCCGCGCGCCGTTCGACGGCTGGTCGCTGCTGCGGTTCCTCGCCGCCCGGGCCATTCCCGGGGTGGAGGAGGTGTCGGACGGCCGGTACGCGCGCACGGTCCGGGTGCCCGGCGGTTCCGGCGTCATCGAGCTGGTCCCCCCGCCCTCCACCGGGAGGGGCGAGAACGGCCGGGCGCCGCGGCAAAGCCGGGCGGGCGAGGCCCAGGTCCTGCTGCGGGTCCAGCTCACCGGCCTGCGCGGTGTCGGCCAGGTGGTGTCACGATGCAGGCGGCTCTTTGATCTCGACGCCGACCCAGCGGCGATCGCCGCCGCACTGGCAGCCGACGGGGCGCTCGCGCCGCTGGTCGCGGCGCGTCCCGGGCTGCGGGTGCCCGGCGCGTACGACGGATTCGAGCTGGCGGTGCGCGCGGTGATCGGCCAGCAGGTCTCGGTCCCCGCCGCCAGCACCCTGACGGGGCGGCTGGCGGCCCGCCACGGAGGCCTGGTAGAGGCCGCCGCCGGACCGGGCGGGGCACCGACGGTGCTGTTCCCGCTGCCGGGCGACCTCGCCGGCGCCGATCTGTCCGGTCTCGGGCTCACCACCGCCAGGCAGGTGACGTTGCGCGGGCTGGCGGCTGCGTGCGCCGACGGCCGGGTGAACCTCGACCCCGGAACCGACCCGGAGGAAACCGCCGCCCGACTCGCGGAACTGCCCGGCGTCGGCCCGTGGACCGTCGCCTACATCCTGATGCGGGCCGCGGGCGACCCGGACGCCTTCCCGGGCAGCGACCTGGGGCTGCGGCGGGCCATGGAGCGGCTGGGCTGCGAGCCGGAGCGCGCCGACCGGTGGCGGCCCTGGCGTGCCTACGCCGCGCTCCATCTGTGGGCCACGCTGGCCGAGCCTCTCGCTCCGGCGGGCACGCACGCCGCCATGCCATCTGCCGATCTCGCCGCCACCGGACAGGAGTAGCCATGCCAGCCGGCACCATCGCAACCGCGATTCTCGACACCCCGATCGGGCCACTGAGCGTGCTCGCACACGGCGCGGCGCTGGTCGGCGCCGGCTTCACCGGCGACCCCGGCGAGCTGCACGCACGGCTGCACCCGTCGCTGCGCCCACTGCCGCTCGCGGAGGCCGAACTGCCGTGGCTGGTCAAGCTGCGCGACTACTTCGACGGGGACCTGGCGGCGATCGACGAGCTGCCGGTGCACCAGCCAGCGACGACGCTGCGGGAGCGGCTGTGGGCGCGGTTGCGCGCGGTCCAGGCCGGCACAACGATCAGCTATACCGGCCTGGCGGCCCGGGCCGGCATACCGGGGGCAGCGCGCGCCGCCGGCGCCGCCTGCGCGGCGAACCTGGCCGCGCCCGTCGTGCCGTGCCACCGCGCACTGCGCAGCGACGGCGGCCTCGGCGGCTACTACTACGGGCTGGAGCGTAAGGAGTGGCTCCTGCGCCACGAAGGCGCAGCCCGACCACTACTCTGGTGAGCTCGCCGCCAATCCCCCTTCCGGCGTCATCACGGCCACGGGACAGTTTCATCACGTCGCGGTAGCTCCGCCAGGAAGGACCAGCAGCTGTTCCCGGTTACCGTGGCACAGGCCGGAAAGTGGTGTCATGCGGCAACTCCGGCGTGCCGTCGTGGGCGCCGCGGCCTAGACTCCTCGGCAGTTGGGAAGGACTTTTCGTGCGCAAGGTGCTCATCGCCAACCGGGGCGAGATCGCTGTCCGCATCGTGCGGGCGTGCCGCGACGCCGGCCTGGCCAGCGTCGCCGTTTACGCCGAGGCCGACCTCGACGCGCTGCACGTCACGATGGCGGACGAGGCGTACGCGCTGGAGGGGCAGACCGCCGCCGACAGCTACCTGAACATCGAAAAGATCCTCAAGCGGGCCGCGGACGCCGGGGCCGATGCGATCCACCCCGGGTACGGGTTCCTGGCCGAGAACGCGGCTTTCGCGCGGGCGGTCACCGACGCCGGACTGACCTGGATCGGGCCGCCGACTTCGGCCATCGACGCGCTCGGCGACAAGGTGGCCGCCCGGCAGATCGCGCAGGAGGTAGGCGCGCCGCTGGCGCCGGGCACGGACGGCCCGGTGAGCGGCGCCGACGAGGTCCGCGCGTTCGCCGCCCAGCACGGCCTGCCGGTCGCCATCAAGGCGGCGTACGGCGGCGGCGGGCGCGGGCTGAAGGTCGCCAGGTCCGAGGCGGAGATCGGGGAGATGTACGAGTCCGCGGTCAGGGAGGCGGTCGCCGCCTTCGGCCGCGGCGAGTGCTTCGTGGAGCGCTACCTGGAGCGCCCGCGCCACGTGGAGACCCAGTGCCTGGCCGATGCGCGCGGCGGCGTCGTGGTCGTCTCCACCCGGGACTGCTCGCTCCAGCGGCGCCACCAGAAACTGGTCGAGGAGGCGCCCGCCCCGTTCCTGACCGCTGAGCAGATGACGCTGCTGTACGACGCGTCCAAGGCGATCATGCGCCGGGCAGGCTACGTCGGCGCGGGGACGTGCGAGTTCCTGGTCGGCCAGGACGGGACCATCTCCTTCCTGGAGGTGAACACCCGGCTGCAAGTGGAGCACCCCGTCTCCGAGGAGATCACCGGGATCGACCTGGTCCGGGAGATGTTCCGCATCGCGGACGGGCAGGAACTCGGGTACGGCGACCCGGCCACACACGGGCACGCGATCGAGTTCCGGGTGAACGCGGAAGATCCAGGCCGGGGGTTCCTGCCGGCGCCGGGCACGATCACCCACTGGCAACTGCCCTCGGGCCCGGGAGTGCGGGTCGACGCCGGTTACCAGCAGGGCATGACCGTGCCCCAGGCGTTCGACTCGCTGCTGGCCAAACTCATCGTTACCGGCGCGGGCCGGCGGCAGGCGCTGGAGCGCGCCCGCCGCGCCCTCGCCGAGTTTGAGGTCGGCGGCATGCCCACCGTGCTGCCCTTCCACCGCGCCGCGGTGGACAACCCGGCCTTCACGGCCGAGCCGTTCTCCGTGCACACCCGGTGGATCGAGACGGAGTTCTCCGGTTCGATCCCGCCGTTCTCCGGGCAGCCGGGGCCCGCCGGGCCCGGCGGCACGGCCGACGGCCAGCCGCCGCGCGAGCGGATCACGGTCGAAGTGCAGGGCAAGCGGCTGGAGGTGGTCCTGCCGGCCGGGCTCAGCATGACCGGCGCGCCTGCGGCGCAGCGCCCGGCCGGGGAGGCGGGGCGCGCCGGGCGGCCGGGGCGGGGCCGGCTGTCTGGCAGGTCAGGCGCGGCTCAGGCCGACGGCGACGTGCTCACGTGCCCGATGCAGGGCACCATCGTCAAGATCGTGGCCGAAGAGGGCCAGCGGGTGTCGGCGGGCGACACGGTCGTGGTGCTGGAAGCGATGAAGATGGAGCAGCCGCTGACGGCGCACAAGGACGGGACCGTAACCGGGCTGGCGGTGACGATAGGCCAGACCGTGGCGGCGGGCGATGCGGTGTGCCAGCTGAAAGACTGAGGGCATGACCAGGCTGCCGGGCGATCCGGGACCGATCGGCTGGCTGCGGTTCGCGCTCGGGTTCCGGCTCCCGGAGCGGAACGTGCACTGGGTGCGGCACGAGCTGACCGACGCGGGCTGGCGCTGGCGCACCGTGGTCCGCCACCTGGCGGTCATCGTCCCGGCCTGCGTCATCCTCGCGGTGCTGCTCGACATCTTCCTGCCCACCCCGTTGTGGGTCAGCGTGATGATGGCGGCCCTGATCCTGTCCGGCAGCGTGTTCAGCGTGGCCTTCTACGCCGACGACATCCGGGCGGCCAGGCTGCGCCAGCACGGCCTGCCCGTGCCGACCGACCCCGACCTGGGCCGGCCAACCCACTAGGCGGGTTCGCCGAAAGGCGCCTCGCTGCGGTCGGGCGTCATGAGCTTGCGTGCCGCCTCGGTCAGGCTGCCGGACAGCGACGGGTAAACCGAGAAGGTGTGCGCCACCTGGTCCACCGTCAGCAGCTGCTCCACCGCGATCGAGACGCCCAGGATCAGCTCGCTGGCGCGGGGCGCCACCACCACCCCGCCGAGGATCCTCCCGCTCCGGGGACTCGCGAACAGCTTCACGAACCCGTCCCGGAAACCCTGCATCTTCGCCCGCGCATTGGTCGACAGCGCAAGCTTGACCACCTCGGCCCGCACCTCGCCGGACTCGATCCTGGCCTCGTCCACGCCCACGGTGGCGATCTCCGGTTCGGTGAAGATCGTCGCGGCGACGTGGTCAAGCCGCAGCGGCTGGACCGCCTCGCCCAGCGCGTGCCACATGGCGATGCGGCCCTGCATCGCCGCGACCGAGGCGAGCATCTGCACCCCGGTGCAGTCACCGGCCGCGTACACCCCCGGGACGGAGGTTCGTGACACCTTGTCCACCTCAACGAACCCGCGGTCGTCGAGCGCCACGCCGGCCTCGGCCAGGCCGATGCCGCCGCTGGCCGGCACCACCCCCACGGTCAGCAGGCAGTGCGTCCCGCGTACCGCCCGCCCGTCGGTGAGGGTGACCACCACACCGTTACCCTCGCGGCGGGCGGAGGCAGCCCGGGACCGGCCGAGCACGGTCATCCCGCGCCGCCGGAACACGTCCTCCACCACCACCGCGGCGTCGGGGTCCTCCTGTGGCAGCACCCGCTCACGGGACGAGATCAAGGTGACCTGCGTGCCCAGCGCCTGGTATGCGCTCGCGAACTCGGCGCCGGTCACTCCCGAGCCCACGACGATGAGCTCGGGCGGCAGCTCATCGAGGTCGTACAGCTGCCGCCAGTTCAGGATCCGCTCACCATCCGGCACGGCGCCCGGCAGGACCCGTGGCATCCCGCCGGTGGCGACCAGCACGACATCCGCGGCGATCTCCTGGTCGCCGACGACCACGCCGTGGTCCCCGGCCCGCCGGACGAGACGGCCGCGCCCCCTGATGACCTTGACCCCCTCGGCCGCCAGCCGGGCCGCGACGTCTGCCGACTGCGCCTGGGCCAGCGCCTTCACACGCCCGTAGAGCCGGGGCGCGTCGACCCAGGCTCCCGCCCCGTCGGCTGGGCCGCCGTCCGGGATCCGGATGCCGAGGTCGGCCGAGGCGTGCAGCAGGCCCATCGTTTCCGAGGTGGCGACGAGCGTCTTGGACGGCACGCAGTCGGTCAGCACGCAGGCGCCACCGAGCCCGTCGGAGTCCACGATGGTGACCTGCGCCCCGAGCTGAGCGGCCACCAGCGCGGCCTCATAGCCGCCCGGGCCCCCACCGAGAATCACGATGCTCGTATGCGGCTGCCTCACAGCACCTGATTGTGTCGCATGCCGTGCGGTGCGATCCGCAGCGGGTGATCCCACTGACCGGCCCCCGAGCGGTGGCTGGGCTCGTACGCTTGTGATTCGTGGCGTTGTACGCGGCGTATGGCAGCAACATGGACCCGGCGCAGATGGCGAAGCGGTGCCCGCATTCGCCCCAGCGCGGCACGGGCTGGCTGGAGGGCTGGCGGCTCACCTTCGGCGGCGAGGACGTCAGCTGGGAAGGCGCGCGCGCCACCGTGGTGGAAGACGCGGCGCAACGGGTGTTCGTGGTGCTCTACGACGTCCCGGAGACCGATGAGCAGGCGCTGGACCGCTGGGACGGGGCGACCCTCGACTACTACCGCAAGCTGCGAGTACGGGTGGAGACGCTCGACGGTGACGTGCTCGCCTGGCTCTATGTGCTCAACGCCTACGAGGGCGGGCTGCCCTCGGCCCGTAACCTGGGTCTCCTGGCCGACGCTGCGGAGAAGGCCGGGGCGCCGGCCGACTACGTCGCCGAGCTCCGGGCCCGGCCATGCGCCTCCGTCGGCGGCTGACCGCGCCTCTCCCCAACGATCTGCACCCCGGCCGCCAGTGGTCCCGTCGGCAGTGGTCCCCGTGGGGACCCTAGACGAGCACGACGACGATGAGCGCCGCCAGCGGCACCGCCATCGCCGCGATAGGTGCCCACGCCCAGCGCGCCTCCGGCTGCCCGCCCGCGGCACCCGCCGCGCGCTCCCGCCGCGCCCGCTCGTTCAGCTGGTGCGCTGTCGACTCGGCGAGGGTGCGGCGCAAAGCCTCCTGCGCCTCTGCCGGGTAGCGGCCATAGCCGGCCGGGTGTCCCGCTTGCGCCCGGCGGGCCCGGTACTGCGCCTTCTGGGCAGAACGCGGCGAGGACTGCACGGCCCAGCTGTGGACGATCTTGCCCTTGCCGGCCCCGGGCGCGGCCACGCAGTGCACCCCGACCGCGTTGACCGCATCCACCTTCTCCACCGCTCCCCACGGCACGCGGTGGTCACGCAGCGGGTTCTCGACCGTGATCCCCCCGGCGTCGGCGACGATGCGGGGGCGGAGCGCGCACGCGTACACGGCGCCGGTGATCGCGACCACCAGCACCGCCATGACGAGCGCGGAGTGGTTGTGGGCCTGTATCGCCAGGTCAATCAGGGCGACGATGGCGATCACGACCCAGACCCACCACAGGACGAAGGAGCCGCCGCTCCGGAACACTTCCCGGTTAGCGGCCAGATCCTGCTGCGACGACACCGCTGGGCACTCCACTCATCGTCGGGGCCGAGTTTGGACGCGGGCACCCCAGCTCACTGTAAACCCAGCTGCGAGCGTAGAGTCCCGGCGCCTCTTACGCGCAGGCCACATCCGGCAGGCGCTCGGACGCGGCCGCATCCCCGGCCCGGAGCGCCGCGAGGGCTGTGGCCGCCATCAGCCGCACGCCCACCCCGATCGCCCGCTCGTCCACGTCGAACGTTGCCTGATGCAGGTCGCGATGGCCGCCCAGCCCGGGGGTCCTGGTGCCGAGCCGGGCCAGGGTGCCCGGGACCGACTCCAGGTACCAGGCGAAGTCCTCGGCGCCCAGGCTCTGTGGGGCCGGCGACAGCGCATCGGGCCCGAGCACCTGTGTGGCGGCCGCCTCGACGATCGCGGTGCTGACCGCCTCGTTGACGGCCGGCGGGACGCCCCGGATGTACTCCACCTCGGCGGCCACGCCGTAGGCGCTGGCCACCGACGTGACCAGCTCCTCCAGCAACCCGGGCGCCGCATGCCAGACCTGTTCGTCCAGGCAGCGCACGGTGCCGGCGGCAGAACCCCGCTCCGGGATGGCGCTGTGGGTGAGCCCGGCGCTGACCTCGCCCCAGACGAGGCTGAGGCTGGAGCGCGGGTCCACCCGCCGCGACAGCGCGGCCGGCAGCTCGGTCACGATCTTGCCCAGCGCGTACACCAGGTCCGCGGTCAGGTGCGGCCGCGCGGTGTGCCCGCCCAGCCCGCTCACCTTCACCCTGATCTTGTCGCAGGCGCCGGTGATCGGGCCGGTCCTCGTTCCCACCTTCCCAACGTCGAGCGACGGGTCGCAGTGCAATGCGAAGATCCGCTGCACCGACGCGATGCTGCCCGCGGCCATCACGTCCAGAGCGCCGCCAGGGATCTCCTCGGCCGGCTGGAACACGAGCCTGACCCGTCCCGGGAGGCCCACCGCCGCGGCGTGCGCGGCCAGGAACAACCCGGTCCCGAGCAGCACCGTGGTGTGGACGTCGTGCCCGCAGGCGTGGCACGCGTTCGGGACGGTGGACCGGTACGGCACGGTCTTCTCATCGGACATGGGCAGCGCGTCCAGGTCGGCCCGCAGCGCCACCACCGGCCCATCCACGGATGGGTCGCCCACGTCCACGACGAGCCCGGTTCCCTTGGGCAGCGTCACCGGGCGCAGCCCCGCCAGCTCCAGCCGCCGCAGGACGCGGGCCGTGGTGCGGTACTCCCGGTAGCCAGTCTCCGGATGGGCGTGCAGATCCCGCCGGAAGGCAATCAGCTCCTCCTCCCGGGCGGCCATGAACTCCGCGAGTTCTTCCCGCAGGCCAAGCTCCATCATGCGGCGCCTCTCCACACACCCGGTCTCAGGCGGCACCGCGGGCTGATGCGACCGCTTCCTCGGCTGACTGGCCGGCGAGTGCGATGAGGGCCGACGCCGCCAGCAGCCGGACTCCAACGCCGATCGCCCGCTCATCAACGTCGAAGTTCGCCTGGTGGATATCCAGGTCCATCGGTGTCTGCGGCCCCCGGATACCCAGCCTGGCCAGTGCACCGGGGATCGATTCCAGGTACCAGGCCACGTCCTCGCCGCCCAGGCTCTGGGGCGCCTGGGCGACCGCCTCGGGCCCGACCGCCAGCTCGGCGGCCTCGCCGAGGATGCGCACGCTGTCGCCGTCGTTGACGGCCGGCGGGACGCCGCGCACGTAGTCCAGCTCCGCGATCACCCCGTAGGCGCTGGCGACCGAGCTCACCAGCCCCTTGAGCAGGTCGGGCGCCTGGTGCCATGCCTCTTCGTCCAGGCAGCGCACGGTGCCGGCGGCGAAGCCCTCTTCCGGGATGGCGTTGGGGGTGAGCCCGGCGCTGATCCGGCCCCAGACGAGGCTGAGGCTGGAGCGCGGGTCCACCCGCCGCGACAGCGCGGCCGGCAGCTCGGTCACGATCTTGCCCAGCGCGTACACCAGGTCCGCGGTCAGGTGCGGCCGCGCGGTGTGCCCGCCCGGTCCGCTCACCTTCACCCTGATCCTGTCGCAGGCGCCGGTGATCGGGCCGGTCCGCAGGCCGATCTGGCCGACTTCGAACCGGGGATCGCAGTGCAGGGCGAAGATCCGGTCGACGCCGGTGATGGCACCCTCGCCCATCGCCACCAGGGCGCCCTCGACCACCTCCTCGGCCGGCTGGAACAGCAGCCGCACCCGGCCGGGCAGCAGCCCCCGGGCGGCGCGGTCGGCCAGGAACAGCCCGGTCCCGAGCAGCACCGTGGTGTGGACGTCGTGCCCGCAGGCGTGGCAGGCGTTCGGGACGGTGGACCGGTACGGCACGGTCTTCTCATCGGGGATGGGCAGCGCGTCCAGGTCGGCCCGCAGCGCCACCATCGGGCCGTCGCCGGTGCCGATATCGGCCCACATGCCGGTACCCGCCGACATGAGGCGGGGCCGCAAACCCGCCGCCATCAGGCGCTGCGCGACCTTGGCGGTGCTACGCCGCTCGGTATGGGCGACCTCCGGATGGGCGTGCAGGTCCCGCCGGAAAGCGATGAGTTCCTGTGTGTGGCCGGAGAGGAACTCGTCAAGGTCTTCTGGCAGGTCAGACACGGGCATGCGCCGCCTCCCGCGGGCAGGTCAACGGCGCCGCGGTGAACCGGGTGCACCCGATCGTCCCGGCGCGGGCCAGCATGTCCATCCACTCCTCGACTCGGTCCAGCTCGCCCACGGGTGCTGTTGCCCCCGCGGCCCGCAGGTTCGTTCCCCCGTCGACGACCGCCCTGCCCAAAACGAGCCCGTGCCGTGCCCCGCAATGAACTCGGCACAGATCAGCGCCTGGGGATGCGGCAGAGACCCAGCGTGGGCGCGACGATAGACAAACCGACCGCTCCCGTCACCGAGTCATCCGTGGGGTGCACCCGCCTACGCGTGGCCACTGCGGGCACGCCACGGCCTCTGCTCGACGAACATCGGCATGCGCTGATTGGCCGCCATCTGAGCGTCCCGGCGCCGCCGGGACGCGTTCCGGCGCAGGTCTGTATGGTATCGCGCCCGGGAGATGATCCGCTGGAGTTGCGCAATTGTGACGATGAGATCAATCCGGGCACGCACACTCGTTCACCAGGCGGACGGCGGGCGCAGGTCAGGTGATCTCGGCGGGCTGGTAGACGCCCCATACCTCACGCAGCGCGTCGCAGGCCTCCCCCACGGTCGCCTGGGCGCGCAGCGCCTCGCGGAGCGGGACGAGAAGGTTCTGCGAGCCGGCCGCGGCCTTCTTCAGATCGGTGATCCGGCGCTGCCACTCGCCGGCGTCGCGCGCGCTGCGCAGCCGCGCGAGCCGCTCCGCCTGATCCTCCTCGATCGCCGGGTCCACGCGCAGCGGCTGGTAGGCCTCGCCCGGCTCCTCGCCGGGCGAGGTGAACTTGTTCACCCCGACCACCACGCGCTCGCCGTCATCGATCTGGCGCGCGATCCGGTACGCCGAACGCTCGATCTCGGCCTTCTGGAAGCCGCGCTCGATCGCGGCGACCGCCCCGCCGAGGTCTTCGACGCGGGTGATCAGCTCGCTCGCGGCGGTCTCCAGGTCGTCGGTCATCGACTCGACCGCGTACGAGCCGGCGAACGGGTCGGCGGTCGCGGTGAGGTCGGTCTCGTGCGCGAGCACCTGCTGGGTGCGCAGCGCGAGCCGGGCTGCTTTCTCACTGGGCAGGGCGATGGCCTCGTCGTAGGCGTTGGTGTGCAGGGACTGGGTGCCGCCGAGCACGGCCGCCAGCGCCTGGATGGTCACCCGGGACAGGTTGACTTCGGGCTGCTGCGCGGTCAGCTGCACGCCGGCGGTCTGGGTATGGAACCGCAGCATCTGCGAGCGCGGGTCGGCGGCGCCGAACTCCTCGGCCATGATCCGCGCCCACAGCCGGCGAGCGGCGCGGAACTTCGCGACCTCCTCCAGCAGGGTGGTCCGCGCCACGAAGAAGAAGGACAGCCGGGGCGCGAACTCGTCCACCCCCAGGCCCGACGCGAGCGCGGCGCGGACGTACTCCTTGGCGTTCGCCAGCGTGAAAGCGACCTCCTGCACCGGGGTGGCGCCGGCCTCGGCCATGTGGTAGCCGGAGATCGAGATGGTGTTCCAGCGCGGCATCTCGCGGCGGCAGTACGCGAAGGTGTCGGCGACCAGCCGCAGCGAGGGCTGCGGCGGGTAGATGTAGGTGCCGCGGGCGATGTACTCCTTGAG
>DAITAE010000029.1:0-16333 GCA_036824445.1 Streptosporangiaceae bacterium
TGCCCCACGGGTCGCCCTTGTTCTCCAGGTTCTTCAGCATCCCGGCCGCTTCCACTGGGAAGGCCGACTCGATCAGCACCTGGTAGCGCCGCATGTCGTCGATGTGGTCGATGTGCTCGATATCGACCGGGCATTCCTGCACGCAGGCGCCGCAGTTGGTGCAGGACCAGATCACGTCGGGGTCGATCACACCACCGGCAGCAGGGTCACCCACCAGGGGTCGTTCGGCCTCTTTCTTGACATGGTCGGGGAGCTTCTCCCTTTCCTCGTCGGAGGACGCGAGCAGCCAGGGCGCCTTGGCGAGCGCGTGGTCGCGGAGATCCAGGATGACCATCTTGGGCGAGAGCGGCTTGCCGGTGGCCCAGGCCGGGCACTGCGACTGGCACCGCCCGCACTCGGTGCAGGTGCCCATGTCGAGGAAGCCCTTCCAGGTGAAATCCTCGATCTTGCCGCGGCCGAAGACGTCGGTGTCCGGGTCCGCCTCCTCGAAATCGAGCACCCTGCCGTTGCTGCGCATCGGCTGCAGCGCGCGGAGCCCGTCCGGGCGGCGGGAGAACAGCACGTTCACCGGGGCCACGACGATGTGCAGGTGCTTGGAATAGGTGATGAACACCAGGAAGGCGAGGATGACCGCGAGCTGGGCGAGGATGAACACGGTCTCGAGCACGCCGTTGACGCCCGTCCCCAGCGGCGCAAGCCAGTTCGCAACGATCTGCGAGGCGAACGCGCCGCTGGAGTAGGGGAACACCCCGGTGTTGATCTGCGCCCCCCGGTAGAGGAGCAGCGTGGAGATCACCAGGAAGATCCCCAGCAAAACGAGCCATGCGGCGCCGGTGTGCGATCCGGAGAACCGGGAGTCGCGGCCCTCCCGCTGGGGGTTGTGGCGCAGCCTGATGACCGCGAAGGTGATGATGCCGGCCAGCACCCCCACAGCGAACAGGTCCTCGATGAAACCGATCACCGGCCAGTGACCGATCCACGGGATGGCGAAGGCCCGGCTGAACAGGTCGCCGTAGGCCTCCAGAATGGTCAGCAGCAAGACGATGAAGCCCCAGAACGTCAGCGCGTGCGCAACTCCCGGCACCGTCCACTGGAGCAGCTTGCGCTGGCCGATCACCTCGGTCGCCTCGACGCTGGCATCCCGGCCCGGGTGCCCGCGGACGGCGGCGACGCGCTCGGGCGCGGGCTGGCCAGTGCGGGCTACCCGGTACAGCCACCACAGGCGGCGCCCGGCGATGGCGAACGCGGCCACGGTCAGGGCCAGCCCGATGATGATGCGCACGGCCACGCGGACCTCCTCGTGTGGCGCAGGATGCGGCCTGTTGCAGGCTGCCAGCGTACGCCGCCGCGCCATCCGGCAGTGATCGCCGGGGCCATCTGGCTGCGGGAATGTATCGGCGCGCAGAGAAGTTGAGCCAATATGACTCAAGTCATTTGCGCAGGCTCAGCGGCCCTGGCAAACTTGCGTCGGCAAGACTCAACTTAGACCCACGATTCGACTAGGGACAACACATGGCACGTGCGGTAGGCATCGACCTCGGGACCACCAACTCTGTCGTCGCAGTTCTTGAAGGCGGCGAGCCAACGGTCATCGCCAACGCGGAGGGCTCGCGGACCACGCCGTCCGTTGTCGCCTTCGCCAAGAACGGGGAAGTGCTCGTCGGCGAGGTCGCCAAGCGGCAGGCGGTGACCAACGTCGACCGGACCATCCGGTCGGTCAAGCGCGAGATGGGCACCGACTGGAACGTCAAGATCGACAACAAGAAGTTCACCGCCCAGCAGATCAGCGCGTTCATCCTGCAGAAGCTCAAGAGGGACGCCGAGTCCTACCTGGGTGAGACGATCACCGACGCGGTGATCACCACGCCTGCCTACTTCAACGACGCGCAGCGGCAGGCCACCAAGGAAGCCGGCCAGATCGCCGGGCTCAACGTGCTGCGCATCATCAACGAGCCGACGTCCGCCGCGCTCGCCTACCACCTGGAGAAGGAGAGCGAGGCCACCATCCTGGTCTTCGACCTGGGCGGCGGCACCTTCGACGTGTCCCTGCTGGAAGTCGGCGAGGGCGTGGTCGAGGTGAAGGCCACCAGCGGCGACAACCACCTCGGTGGTGACGACTGGGACCAGCGGATCGTTGACTGGCTGGTGCAGGACTTCAAGAACAACTACGGCGTCGACCTGTCCAAGGACAAGATGGCGCTGCAGCGGCTGCGCGAGTCCGCGGAGAAGGCCAAGATCGAGCTGTCCGGCGCCGCGGAGACGCAGGTCAACCTGCCCTACATCACCCACTCCGAGCAGGGCCCGCTGCACCTGGACAGCAAGCTCACCCGGGCCGAGTTCCAGCGCATGACCTCCGACCTGCTCGACCGCTGCAAGGGCCCGTTCAAGCAGGTCCTCAGCGACACCAGCGTCAAGCTCAGCGACATCCACCACGTGGTGCTCGTCGGCGGCGCAACCCGGATGCCCGCCGTGGTCGACCTGGTCAAGGACCTGACCGGCGGCAAGGAGCCGAACAAGGGCGTCAACCCGGACGAGGTCGTCGCGGTCGGCGCGGCCCTGCAGGCCGGCGTGCTCAAGGGCGAGGTCAAGGACGTCCTGCTGCTCGATGTGACCCCGCTGTCGCTGGGCATCGAGACCAAGGGCGGCATCTTCACCAAGCTCATCGAGCGCAACACCACCATCCCGACGAAGCGTTCGGAGATCTTCACCACCGCGGACGACAACCAGCCGTCGGTGCAGATCCAGGTCTTCCAGGGCGAGCGGGAGATTGCTGCCTACAACAAGAAGCTCGGCATGTTCGAGCTGGCCGGCATCGCCCCCGCGCCGCGCGGCGTCCCCCAGATCGAGGTCACCTTCGACATCGACGCGAACGGGATCGTCAACGTCTCGGCCAAGGACCTCGGCACGGGCAAGCAGCAGTCGGTGACCATCACCGGCGGGTCCGCGCTGGGCAAGGACGACATCCAGCGGATGGTGGACGAGGCGGAGAAGTTCGCCGAGGAGGACGCCCGGCGGCGCGACGAGGCGGAGACCCGCAACCGCGCGGACACGCTCGTCTACACCACCGAGAAGTTCCTCGCCGAGAACTCCGACAAGGTCCCCGAGGACATCAAGTCCGAGGTGGAGTCCGCGCTCGCCGACGTCAAGAAGGCGCTCGAGGGCAGCGACATCGACGCGATCAAGGAAGCCACCGAGAAGGCCGCCCAGGTCAGCCAGAAGATGGGCACCGCCATGTACGCCCAGGCGCAGGCCAGCGCGTCCGAAAGCGGAACCGCGTCCGAAGGCAGCACCGATGACGGCCCGGCCGACGACGACGTCGTTGACGCCGAGATCGTCGACGAGGACAAGCCACGGGAAGGCGGCACCGCCTGATGAGCTCACCGGAGGAAAGCAATGGGGGCCCGGTGATCCGCGACCTTAGGCGCATCGATCCGGCGACCGGCCAGATCAGGGATCCGGGCCAGGGAGGTTCAGCCCAGCCGGGCTCCTCCCGTGGGCCCGGCAAGCCCAGACCGGGCAAGCATGCAGCCGGGGCGGCCGGCTCCCGCCAGGGCCAGGGGGGCCCTGCGGGCGCCGACCGCAAGGACGCCGCCGCGCGATCGGCCGCCGACCAGAAGACGGCGGAGCAGCTCGCCGAGCGAACGGCCGACCTTCAGCGACTGAGCGCCGAGTACGCCAACTACCGCAAGCGTGTCGAGCGGGACCGGGCGGCGGTGCGTGAGCAGGCGCTGGCAAACGTGCTGTACGGGCTGCTGCCGGTGCTGGACGACATCGGCCGCGCGCGCGAGCACGGCGAGCTGGCCGGCGGCTTCAAGTCGGTGGCCGACTCGCTCGAGACCACCGTCACCAAGCTGGGGCTCGAACGCTTCGGGGAGAACGGCGAGCCGTTCGACCCGAAGGTGCACGAGGCCCTGATGCACTCCTATTCCAACGACGTGACCGAGCCGACCTGTGTCCAGATCCTCCAGCCGGGATACCGGGTGGGGGAGCGGATCCTGCGCCCGGCAAGGGTGGCGGTAGCCGAGCCCGGCGAGGCGGGAGAACCGGATGAGCACGGCGGGCCGGAAGGGCCGGACGGACTGGAAGCGCCGGATGGGCCGGACGACAAGGCCGGCCGGCCGGACAGGACCGAGGGGCCCGGCGGGCCTGGCGGGCCCGGAAGCGTCCACCACCAGCCCGGCGGCGGGACCGGCGGCGACAAGGCCGGCCGGCCGGAGACACGTGACCAAGACTGATGCCCGGAGAGGCCAGTGAGCACCAAGGACTTCCTGGAGAAGGACTATTACAAGACGCTCGGTGTCTCCAAGAACGCGAAAGCGGACGAGATCAAGAAGTCGTACCGCAAGCTCGCCCGCAAGTACCACCCCGATGCCAACAAGGGGGACGCGAAGGCCGAGGAGCGGTTCAAGGAGATCTCCGAGGCCTACAACACGCTGTCGGATGAGAAGCGGCGCAAGGAGTACGACGACGCGCGCTCGCTCTTCGGCAGCGGCGGCTTCCGCAGGCCGGGCCCTGGTGGCGCGGGCGGGGGCTTCGGGGGGTTCGACCTTGGTGACCTGTTCGGCGGTACCGGAACGGAGACCGGAACCGGTGCCGGCAGCGGCCGGCTGGGCGACCTGCTGGGCGGGATGTTCGGCGGCGGCAGCCGGGGGACCCAGCCGCGGCCGCGGCGTGGCGCTGACGTGGAAACGGAAGCCACGCTGACCTTCGGCGACTCCATCGACGGCGCCACCGTGAGCCTGCGCCTGACCGGTGAGGCACCCTGCCCGACCTGCCACGGAACCGGGGCGAAGTCGGGAACGGTGCCCAGGGTCTGCCCGACGTGCCAGGGCACCGGGCAGACCAGCCAGAACCTGGGCAGCTTCGCGTTCTCCGAGCCGTGCAAGGAGTGCCGGGGCCGCGGCCTGGTGGTCGACGACCCGTGCCCGGATTGCGCGGGCAGCGGTCGCGCCATGAGCACACGCACGATCCAGGCGCGGATCCCGGCGGGTGTCGCGGACGGGCAGCGGATCAAGCTCAAGGGCAAGGGTGCCCCGGGCGAGCGTGGCGGTCCCGCCGGTGACCTTTACGTGCGGATCCACGTCACGCCGCACCCGGTGTTCGGGCGCACCGGCCACAACCTGACCGTGACCGTTCCCGTCACCTTCCCCGAGGCGGCGCTCGGCGCGGAGGTCAAGGTGCCCGCCCTGCGGGGTGCGCCGGTCAGCGTCCGCATTCCGGCGGGCACCCCGAACGGGCGCACGTTCCGGGTGCGCGGGAAGGGCGTGCGGCGCTCGGACGGCACCAACGGGGACCTGCTTGTCACCGTCTCGG
Organism: Streptosporangiaceae bacterium; assembly: GCA_036824445.1. Lineage (GTDB taxonomy): Bacteria > Actinomycetota > Actinomycetes > Streptosporangiales > Streptosporangiaceae > UBA9676. Next base: position 5,314 of record DAITAE010000029.1, read on the forward strand.
TCCAGGTGCCGCAGAAGCTGACCGGCGCGGCCAGGGAAGCGCTGGACCAGTTCCGCGAGGCAACCGCCGGTGAGGACCCCCGCGAAGACGTGCTCCGCAGGGCGAGGCAGGCGTGATGGGACAGCAATGGGCCGGGCTTAACGAGCCTGGCGGGCATGACCGGCCCGGCAGGGCGCGGCAGGTGACACGATGAGCAGCCCTTACGAGATGTCCGACGACAGCCCCGTGTACGTCATCTCGGTGGCGGCCGAGCTCTCCGGCCTGCACCCGCAGACCTTGCGCTCCTACGACCGGCTGGGACTTGTCTCCCCGGGCCGTTCCGCGGGGCGCGGCCGCCGCTACTCGTTGCGCGATGTCCTGCTGCTGCGCGATGTGCAGCGGCTGTCACACGAGGGCGTCAACCTCGAGGGCATCAAGCGGGTCCTCGCGCTGGAGAACGAGCTGGAGCGGTACCGCGGCATCATCGCCGAGATGACCGACGAGATGGCGCAGCTGCGGACCGAGCTGGAGTCGACCCGGGCGGTGGCCGCCCGGCTCGCCGGGCTGCTGCGAAGCCGCAAGGCCGGCGCCTCGCTGGTTCCGGTGCGCGGGCCGGCCCGGGCGGCTGGGCCGCCGGAAGCCGGGCCGAAGCCGGCCGCGGACGAGCCCGGTCCGGCCATTCCCGCCGCCGGAGCGGGCCGCGCCTCCCAGGCAGGCAACTCCACCTGAAGCGGATGAGTGCCAGTGATCACCCACCCGCCTCATTCACGATAGACAACTAGGAAGCAACCTGATGGACGACAAGTTCACCCGCAAGAGCCAGGAGGCGCTGTCGGATGCGGTCAAGCGCGCCACGGCCGAGGGCAACCCGCACGTCGACGCGCTCCACCTGCTCACGTCCCTCATTCAGCAGAGCGGCGGGACGGCGGCCCCGCTGCTGCGGGCGGTCGGAGCCGACCCCGATGCGGTACTCGCCGATGCCGGCGACCGGATAGCGAAGCTCCCCAGCGCGGCAGGCGCCACGCTGAGCGCGCCCGACATGTCGCGGCCGGTACTGGCGGCGCTCACGACCGCTGCCAAGCGCGCACGGGAGCTGGGCGATGAGTACGTGTCGACGGAGCATCTCCTGGTGGGCCTGGCCGCCGATGGCGGCCAGGCCGCGGAGGTGCTGCGCAAGGCCGGGGCCGGGCCGGACGTACTGCTCGAGGCATTCGAGAAGATCCGGGGTCACGCCCGGGTGACCTCGGAGGACCCGGAGGGCACCTACCAGGCACTCGAGAAGTACGGCGTCGACTTCACCCAGCGGGCGCGCGACGGGGATCTTGACCCGGTCATCGGCCGCGACGCCGAGATCCGGCGGGTGATCCAGGTGCTGTCCCGCCGGACCAAGAACAACCCGGTCCTGATCGGCGAGCCCGGGGTCGGCAAGACCGCGGTGGTCGAGGGCCTGGCCCAGCGGATCGTCGCCGGTGACGTGCCCGAGTCCCTGCGTGGCAAGCGCCTGGTCGCGCTCGACCTGGGGGCCATGGTCGCTGGCTCGAAGTACCGCGGCGAGTTCGAGGAGCGCCTCAAGGCGGTGCTGAACGAGATCAAGGAGAGCGACGGCCAGGTCATCACCTTCATCGACGAGCTGCACACGGTCGTGGGCGCCGGGGCGGCTGAGGGCGCCATGGACGCCGGCAACATGCTCAAGCCGATGCTGGCCCGCGGCGAGCTGCGGATGGTCGGGGCGACCACGCTGGACGAGTACCGCGAGCGGATAGAGAAGGACGCCGCGCTGGAGCGGCGCTTCCAGCAGGTCTTCGTGGGCGAGCCATCGGTCGAGGACACGATCGCCATCCTGCGCGGCCTCAAGGGCCGGTACGAGGCGCACCACAAGGTCCAGATTTCCGACGCGGCGCTGGTCGCGGCCGCGGCCCTGTCCGACCGCTACATCACCGCCCGGTTCCTCCCGGACAAGGCCATCGACCTGATCGACGAGTCCGCGTCCCGGCTGCGGATGGAGATCGATTCCCGCCCGGTGGAGATCGACGAGCTGCAGCGATCCGTGGACCGGATGAAGATGGAGGAGATGGCGCTCGAGCGGGAAGCGGACCCCGCCAGCAAGGAGCGCCTGGAGCGGCTGCGCGCCGACCTGGCCGACCGCCAGGAGCAGCTCACCGCGCTGGTCGCCCGCTGGGAGCGGGAGAAGGCCGGGCTGAACAAGGTCGGCGAGCTCAAGCAGCGCCTCGACGACCTGCGCGGGCAGGCCGAGCGGGCGCAGCGCGACGCGGACTTCGAGACCGCTTCCCGGCTCATGTACGGGCAGATCCCGGCGCTGGAAGCCGAACTCGCCGAGGCCTCCGCCCTGGCCGCTGAGGAGGCATCCGCCGGTGGGCCCGCGGGCGACGGCCAGGCGGCCGCCCCGGCGGGGCCGGGCGACGCGCCGATGGTCAAGGAGGAGGTCGGCCCGGACGACGTCGCGGACGTCGTCTCGTCCTGGACCGGCATCCCGGCCGGGCGGCTGCTCGAAGGCGAGACGGGCAAGCTCCTGCGAATGGAGGCCGAACTCGGCAAGCGGCTCATCGGGCAGTCCCGGGCGGTCACGGCCGTGTCCGACGCGGTGCGCAGGTCCCGGGCCGGTATCTCCGACCCGGACCGGCCGTCGGGCTCCTTCCTGTTCCTCGGACCGACGGGCGTCGGCAAGACCGAGCTTGCCAAGGCGCTCGCGGAGTTCCTCTTCGACGACGAGCGGGCCATCGTCCGCCTCGACATGAGCGAATACAGCGAGCGGCACACGGTCGCCCGGCTGGTGGGTGCCCCGCCCGGGTACATCGGGTACGAGGAGGGCGGCCAGCTGACCGAGGCGGTCCGGCGGCGGCCCTACTGCGTCGTGCTCCTCGACGAGGTGGAGAAGGCGCACCAGGAGGTCTTCGACATCCTGCTGCAGGTGCTCGACGACGGACGGCTCACCGACGGGCAGGGCCGGACCGTGGACTTCCGGAACACGATCCTGATCCTCACCTCGAACATCGGCTCGGCCTTCATCGCCGACCCGGCGCTCGACGACGAGGCCAAGCGGGATGCCGTGATGAACGTGGTCCGAACGACCTTCAAACCGGAGTTCCTCAACCGGCTCGACGACATCATCCTGTTTGACGCCCTGTCCACCGAGGAGCTAAGCCAAATCGTCGACCTGCAGGTTTCCCGGCTGGCGCGGCGGCTCTCCGACCGCAGGCTCACGCTCACGGTCACGCCGGCGGCGCGCGAGTGGCTGGCCGTGACGGGGTTCGACCCGGTGTATGGGGCCCGGCCGCTGCGCCGGCTGGTTCAGTCGGCCATCGGCGATCAGTTGGCCAAGGGCCTGCTGTCCGGGGCGATCACCGATGGCGACACGGTCCTGGTGGATCTGGACCCGGGTGCCGATGCGCTCGTCGTCGTGTCCGGTAAGCCGCCGGCGATCGTGCCCGGCTTGGACGGCAGCTCATCGAGCAGCCGGTCGTAGGCGTCCTCGGGAAGCCCGATGTCGTTGCGGATCCGGTACCTCAGGCTCAGCAGGAGTCTCAGCTCGGCCTGATCCCCGGGGGGCAGCTCCGGCACCATATCGGCTCGGGTGTCTCCTGCCCGCTCGCCGGCGGGCCCCTCGTCCGGCCCGCTGGCGTCCGCGTCGCCCGCAGAGGCGACCGGGCCGGGCGACCGGCCCAGGCATAGCTCGACGCCCGCGCTCGCCCAGGCCAGCGCGCCGATCGCATCAGTGCGCTCCGCCAGCAGTTCCGCCAGCAGGTCGCACGTCCGCGCGTCGCGCGGCGGCTCGGCGGCAAGCTCGCCGCCGAGCGCCTCGGCCTCGTCGTCTCTGCCCATCATGAACAGCGCCCGCGCCAGCGGCGCCCGCGGATCGACGAAGGAAGGACCGCCATCCTCCAGCGCGCGCCGAAAGCCGTTGGCGGCCGCGGCGGGTTCATCGGCGAGCAGCCACTGTTCCCCGGCCCGCGTGTAGGCCTCCGCACGCGGCATCGCCGACGTCTGTATCCCGGTATCGGCGAGCAAGGTCATCTGCTGCGCCGCGGCCCTGTGATCGCCGGTGCACGCGGCGTCGAATTCGATTGCGTCGAATGCCTCGCGGCTCAGCACTCCCACGTCAGACAAGGTACCCACCATGGGCTCGTCGATGCGGCTACGGCGGGCCCTCAACTCCGGGCTCTCTCCAGCGCGTCCCAGAAGCCCCGCCGCAGCGCGTGGCGCACCTCGTCATGAAGCAGGGAATCGATCGGCAGCGCCGAATCCTGCAGCAGCCTGGCCTCCAGGTCTGAGGGCATGCGCGGCTTGCGGGCGAGCACGGCCTCCAGCCAGAGCGCGGGCGCCTCATGGGCGACTGACTGCCCGAAGGTGAAGCCCTCGTCATGTGCCGCCTGCACCGCGTCGGGCAGGGAGATCGATGTCTGCTGCACCGCCGGCGGCTGCGAGCCGGCAGGCTCCGGCGCGCCGTACGGGCCCTGCTGGGACGGGTACGCCGCCGCGGCCGCGGCCCCGGGCTGGTTGGCTGGCGGGCCAGGGAACTGCTGCGCCGCTCGCTGATCCTGTGAGCCGCGCGCGAACCGCCCGGTGCGTGCCGGGGCCGGGGCCGGGTAGCCCTGCGAGGCGCCGGGCGCCTGCTGCGGGGATGGCACAGGACCGGCAGGCCCGCCGGGCCCGGGCGGCGCGCCCGGCCCGCCGCCGACCGGCGGCAGGAGGGGTCCGGCCGGCCCAGCTTGACCCATGGCGGGATCCGGCAGCGCGGCCAGCGCCGGAGCGGACTGCGGGCCGGCAGCGGCCTGGCGCGGATCGGTTTGCCCGTGCCCCTGGTAGGCCGGTGGCGCCGGGTATCCGGGCTGGCCGGCCGGCACGCCAGGCGGCGCCGTCTGGGGCGGCGCCGACCCCGGATGGCCCTGATGGGCCGGGGACGGCGGCATCCCGGGCTGTCCGGGTACCGGGTCCTGACCCATCGGTCCCGGTGGGCTCGGCGGCCCCGGCTGCGATGCTGGCGGCACGCTGGCGGCGGCCGGCGCGGCGCCGGAACTATGGGTCCCCGGCGCAGCGGACGACGTCGGCGTCCGGTGCGGCAGTGGCGCTGGGGGCTGGGGGCCTGGCTGGCCAGCCATGCCGGGGGTGGCGGCAGGCTGCGGCACGCCCTGCTGCGCGGCCCCACCCGGAGACGGCTCCATGACCGCCATCCCCTGCTGGGTGCTCACGGCCGGGGCTGGTGCCGTGGTCCGGGGCTTCCGGCGCCGCGGCATCGGTGGCTGCCCCGGTTGCGGCGCCTGCGGCTGCCCCGGTGGCGGCGCCTGCTGTTCCCCCGGCGGCGGGGCCTGCGGCTGCCCGGCCTGCTGCGCCGGCGGCTGCCCGGGCTGGTGCGCCTGCGGCTGCCCCGCCTGCGGGCCGGGGGGTGTCATGCCGGCGGGGGCAGGTGGGCCGGATGCGCTGGCCGGCTGCGGGGTGCCGGGCTGGCCGTTCATGGCCGGCTGCGCCGTCCGCTGGTATTCGGCGATAACGGGCCCGGTGTAGATCTCCGGCGGCGCGGCATGCGACCCGGCGGGCAGCGCCTGCTGCTGGCCGAGGGGGCCAGCGTGCCCGTGACCATTGGTCAGAGACCGGCCCGAATGGGCGCCGACGGCGTGCCGCTCGTCCTCCCGGAGCGGTTCCGCGCCCACCACCAGCTCCACATAGGGACGCAGGTGTGCCTCATTGACCTCGACGACGTCATCACATTCCTGCCGGAGGGCACGCGAGATGGTCCAGTTGCCGTCAACCGTGATGTGAATGAGGGTGACGCGAAGGCCGAGATCCTGGACGTCGGCGATGACCTGCGCCAGGTCCTCTTCGGCACTGACCACGAGCGCGTCCTGCAGGGCTCCGTTGCGCGCCAGGGTAGTCAGATCGCGATGGATCTCGCTCTCCACCCCTTCGCGCCGGCCCGGCCGCATCCGGCCCAGACGCAGCTTCACCCCGGGAAGGTCGGCGAGCGCGTCATGTTCGGCCGACCGGCGGCCCTCCACGGTCGCCTCGTACCAGTAGCAGCGCAGCAGGGGCAGACCCGTCCTCTCGCGGGCCACACTCCCCAGGAACTGGAGCAGGCCTGCGTAGTTCCAGGAAACTGACTCCCGGTGACGAGTCCCGTGGACGGCCATCGCGCCATCGGCCAGTATGTAGCCAGCGTCCACGAACAGCGCGCACCGATCCACGCGACACCGTCCTTCCGTCGACGCGAGACGTTACCAGCGCTCAGCAGGCTCCGTGATGGACTGCGCACAGATCGCGGGCAACCCCAGGTCGCGGTCAGCTGTCGGCGGAAGGTATCGTCACCAGGGCTTACCGCCCGGCAGGATACCCAGATATGCGACTTCTTGTTCTCGGGGGCACCCGTTTCCTCGGCCGTGCCATCGTGGACGACGCGATCAGCCGTGGCTACGACGTGACGACGTTCTCGCGGGGGCTGAGCGGCCATCCCCGGCCGGGTGCCGAGGCGCTGCGCGGAGACCGCACCAGCGCCGAGGATCTGCTCCAGCTGTCCGCGCGGGATTGGGACGCGGTCATCGACACCTCCACCATCGCTCCCGTGCACGTCGCAGCCTCCGCCCAGTTGCTGGCCGGCCACGTGGGCCACTACTCCTACGTCTCCACGGAGTCCGTCTACCGTGATCAGCCGCGCGAGCCTGCTACCGAGGAATCGGCCGTACTCGACTGCCCTCCCGACGCGGCGGGCACCGTCGAGACGCTCGGATACGGAGAGCTCAAAGCCGGCTGCGAGCGGGCGGTTCAGGAGGCGATGCCGGGCCGGAACCTGATCGCCCGGCCGGGCCTGATCATCGGGCCGCATGAGAACGTGGGCCGGCTCCCCTGGTGGCTGACGAGAATCGCGCGGGGGGGACCAGTGCTGGCGCCGGCCCCGGACAGCAAACTACGGATGACCGACGCACGCGACCTCGCGGCCTGGCTGACCGACAACACCCGGCGGCGCATCCCCGGCGTGATGAACGTTCCGGGCCCGGTAGAGACGACGTTCGGCGACCTACTCGCCGCATGCGCCCAGGTCACCGCGCCGCAGCGCGGCGACGGCCTGGAACTGCGGCCGACGGCGGACCGGGTGCTGCTGGAGGCGGGAGTGGAGCCCTGGATGGAGCTTCCAATGTGGGCGCCGGACGTCCCCGACTTCGCCGGTATCTGGCGGATCTCCGGGGACCGGGCACAGCGGACCGGAATCCGTTACCGGCCGCTCTTGGACACCGTCAGCGACACCTGGCGCTGGCTGACGCAGGAGGCGGCAAGCCTGGACCGCCCGGTATCGGCATTCGCGCGGATGCCGGGAATCGGCCTCGATCCCGGCCGCGAGCGGGACATCCTGGCCGCGGTGTGACCGCGTCCGAATCGCCGGGGCGGGCGCTGAGTAGGCTCACCAACTGTGAACGACCGCGACGATCTTCTGCGCGTGATCAAGGACAAGGCAGTCGTGCACGGTGACTTCGTGCTGTCGTCCGGGCAGCGCGCGACCTGGTATATCGATCTGCGGCGGGTGCTGCTCAGCGGCCAGGCCGCTCCGCTGGCGGGCCGCGTCATGCTGGCGGCCACCGCCGACCTCGGCTACGACGCCGTCGGCGGGCTCACGCTGGGAGCCGACCCGGTCGCCGCCGCGATGCTGCACGCGGCCGCCAGCCAGGGCCGGAGCCTGGACGCCTTTGTCGTCCGCAAGGCCGAGAAGGCGCACGGGCTCCAGCGCCGGATCGAGGGCCCCGACGTCACCGGGCGGCGGGTGCTGGCCGTGGAGGACACCTCAACCACCGGCGCCTCGGTGCTCACGGCCGTGGACGCGCTGCAGGAGGCGGGCGCGGACGTGGTGGGCGTGGCTGTCCTGGTGGAACGGGGCGCCCGGGACCGGGTCACCCAGCGCGGCCTGCCCTTCCGCGCCGCCTACGACGCGGGTGACCTGGGGCTGGGCTGAACGGTGGGCTGATCACCGGGCGACGCGGCACCGGACACACCGGGCCCGGCTCCGTGCTCACCGCCGGGCGACGCGCCACCGGACACACCGGGCCCAGCTCTGTGCTCACCGCCGGGCGACGCGGCACCGGGCACACCGGGCCCGGCTCCGTGCTCACCGCCGGGCAGGGCAGCACCGGGCGCACTGGGCTGATTGCCGGGTTGCCCGCTGCCGGGCTGAGCCGCGTGCCGGCCGCCGGAGGCCTGTCTGCCCGCCGCCTCGTGCCGGATTTCACGCACCCGGTAGGCGATAAAGGCGGCGATGGCGATGACCGCCACCACGGCGATCGCGTAGCCGGCGACTGCGAGCCCGTGCGCGACGCTTTGCCAGGCACTGCCGACGCCGTACCCGATCAGGGAGATCACGGTCACCCAGACCGCGGTGCCGATCAGGCTGAGGACCCCGAACAGGAGCGGAGGTACCTCGATGAAGCCCGCAACGAGGGACACGAACGTGCGGACAACCGGCAGCGCGCGGCCGAGCGGGATTGCCCAGATGCCGCGTCCGGCGACGAAGCGCTCCGCCCGGTCGAGGTCCGCCTGGGTGATCAGCAGGTAGCGGCCGAACCGGTGGACGAGTGGCCGGCCGCCTGCCCGGCCCACGGCGTAGGAGACGAACGAGCCGATGAGCTCGGCGACCGTCCCCACCACGATCACGCCGACGATGCTGAGGTGCCCCTCGCTGGCGAGCACGCCAGCGAACCCGAAGGTGATCTCGGAGGGGATCGGGATGCAGGCTGCCTCAAGGAACCCGAACAGGAATACCGCGGCGTAGCCCCAGTGGATGAGGAAGCTCTCCATAGGTCACTGTTGTACAGCATGCGCGTGGGTGCAGCGGCCGCTGACAGCCGAGCTTAAGCGCGCCTTTACCATCATTCCGGCTGGCAGGCCGTCACTGCCGTCCCGCCTGCCACTGCGGTAACGCCCTCCCGTGCCGCACCCGCCGGCCGGTCCTCGTGCCCCCGGCACCCGCGCCGGTACCCCGGCCATCGCAGATACTGAGGGCAGACACGAGACAGGGAGCCGACCGTCATGCCTATCGCGACTCCAGAGGTCTACGCGCAGATGCTCGACCGGGCCAAGGAGCACGGCTTCGCCTACCCGGCGATCAACGTGACATCGAGCCAGACGCTGAACGCCGCGCTGCGCGGGTTCGCCGACGCCGAGAGCGACGGGATCATCCAGATCTCCACCGGCGGCGCCGAGTACCTGTCGGGCGCGGCCGTCAAGGACATGGTCACCGGATCGATCGCGCTGGCGCACTTCGCCCGCAGCGTGGCGGTGAAGTACCCGATGAACGTCGCGCTGCACACCGATCACTGCCCCGAGGACAAGCTGGACGGTTTCATGCGCCCGCTGGTCGCCCTGTCCGCCGAGCGGGTGGCCCGCGGCGAGGATCCGTTGTTCCAGTCACACATGTGGGACGGCTCCGCCGTGCCGCTGGCCGGGAACTTGAGCATCGCGGCCGAGCTTCTCGACGCGTGCGTGCGGGCGCGCACCGTGCTGGAGATGGAGATCGGCGTGGTCGGCGGCGAGGAGGACGGCATCGTCGGCGAGATCAACGAGAAGCTGTACAGCACCACCGACGATGCCCTGGCCACCGCCGAGGCGCTCGGCCTCGGCGAGCGGGGCCGCTACATCCTGGCCGCCACCTTCGGCAACGTGCACGGCGTCTACAAGCCGGGTCACGTGACCCTGCGCCCGTCCGTGCTCAAGGACATCCAGGAGGCGGTCGGCGCGAAGTACGGCAAGGACAAGCCCTTCGACCTCGTCTTCCACGGCGGCTCGGGCTCCGCGCTGGCGGAGATCCGCGAGGCGATCTCCTACGGCGTGGTCAAGATGAACGTGGACACCGACACCCAGTACGCCTTCACCCGGCCGATCGCGGGGCACATGTTCGCGCACTACGACGGCGTGCTCAAGGTCGACGGGGAGGTGGGCGACAAGAAGGCGTACGACCCGCGCTCCTACGGCAAGGCGGCCGAGGCCGCCATGTCCAGCCGCGTCGTCCAGGCGTGCGGCGACCTGATGTCGGCAGGCAAGCGCCTCACTTGAGCGGGCCCGCCGGCCGCCGGGGCACGGCAGGATGGGTGTCATGGAGCACCAGAACCTGCTGGGCGGGCCGCCCGCCACCTACCTGCCCGACGACCCGGCCGCGGCGGAACTCGCGGCCGGTGCCGACCCGGCCGCCGTGGCGGCGGCGCACCCGGCCTGCCTGGCGGCCTGGGCGTCCCTCGCCGATCTCGCCCTGACCCGGGGCGAAGTCGTCGCCGCCTATGCTTACGCGCGGACCGGTTACCACCGCGGGCTCGACCAGTTGCGGCGCTCCGGCTGGCATGGTCACGGGCCGGTCCCCTGGGAGCACGAGCCGAACCGGGGCTTCCTGCGGTCGCTGGACGCGCTGGGCCGGGCTGCCGCCGCGCTCGGCGAGGACGACGAGGCCGAGCGCTGCCGGACCTTCCTGCGCGACTCCAGCGCCACCGCGGCGGCCGAACTCGAGGGCTCCTGACCACACGGGGGCAACGAGCGGGCCACGGCGGCCGATCGTGAAGTAGCCTCGGGACGCGCGAGGCGGGAGCCGGGAAGGGGCTGGTCACATGCCGGCCATTGTGCTGGTGGGCGCGCAGTGGGGTGACGAGGGCAAGGGCAAAGCGACCGACCTGCTCGGCGACCGCGTCGACTACGTGGTCAGGTACCAGGGCGGCAACAACGCGGGCCACACGGTGGTCATCGGCGACGAGAGCTACGCGCTCCACCTGCTGCCCTCCGGGGTGCTCTCCCCGGAGGTCACCCCGGTCATCGGCAACGGCGTCGTGATCGACCCCGAGGTTCTGCTGGCCGAGATCGACGGCCTCACGGAGCGCGGCGTGTCCTGCGGCCGGCTGCTCATCTCCGCCAACGCGCACCTGATCATGCCCCATCACCGGGCACTCGACAAGGTGACCGAGCGCTACCTCGGCAGCGCCCGCATCGGGACCACCGGCCGCGGCATCGGGCCGACCTACGGCGACAAGGTGGCGCGGACCGGGATCCGGGTCCAGGACCTGTTCGA
>DAITAE010000030.1:0-2916 GCA_036824445.1 Streptosporangiaceae bacterium
GCTTGGCCGCGGCCTCGAACGAGATCCTGGTCCGGGTGGAGTCTTCGAAGAAGAGATTCACGACCGTGCGGCCGCGCAAGGTGGGCAGCTTCTTGATCGGGCGGTCGGATACCCGGGCGAGCTCGTCGGCCGTGTCGAGGACCAGCAGGGCGTCCTCGCGGCTCAGGTCCGCCGCCGAGATCAGGTGCCGGTTCACCGCGTCCTCCCGCCGGTCGCTCCGCTGTCGCCGGCCGCGGCCACCAGGACCGCGTCCTCGCCGTCCACCTCGGCAAGCAGGACCCGGACGAGCTCCTGCTGTGAGGTGGGCAGGTTCTTGCCGACGTAATCGGGGCGTATCGGCAGCTCCCGGTGGCCCCGGTCCACGAGGACCGCGAGCTGCACGGCGCGGGGCCGGCCGAGATCGTTGAGCGCGTCGAGTGCCGCGCGCACCGTCCGCCCCGAGTAGAGCACGTCGTCCACCAGCACCACGATCTTGCCGTCGATCCCGTCCGGCGGGACCTGCGTCCGGCCGAGCGTCCGCGCCGGGCGCAGCCGGAGATCATCGCGATACATGGTGATGTCAAGGGACCCATGTGGGATCGGCTGGCCTTCCACCTGCTCGATCCCGGCGGCCAGACGGCCCGCCAGCGGTACCCCGCGGGTGGGGATACCGAGCAGAACGACCTCTTCCGCTCCCCTGGTCCGTTCGATGATCTCGTGCCCGATCCGGGTAAGCGCCCGGCTGATCTCGGCCCGCTCGAACACGATCTTGCCGTGGCCGGGAACCGAGCGGGCGATCGTGTCCTTGCCGGGCCGGGGCTCGCCGCCGGCCGACCGCACATGCCCCACCAGGACCTCCTTTCCCGCCTCACCGGACGGGCCTTAAAGGATGTCGGTCGCTAATACCGTACCAGCCGGATGGGCGGCCGGGCGGGAGGCGCGGCCAGCCCTTCCCGCAGGTCATTGGTGACAGTGAGTGATCCACATGCCGGCCGGACAGGGCAGCAGTGCGGTCCGCGCTAGGTGGCTGTGCGAGCGGAACCGCGGCGCGGGCCCGGCCGCCACGCAAGGGTTCCCGCCGCGTTGCTACCAGACGAAACCAGTCCTCGCCGACCCTGGTGCGTGGCGCTTTGAGTTCACTTACTTTTTGCATTCGGCTTGACCTGGTCCCGCTAGCGGCCTACCGTCACTGTCCGTAACCATCACTCAATGCGACCACTGGCCGGGGGGCCGAGGACTATGCCATCTGAGTACGCCAAGACCCTGGGCGCGCGGCTGCGCGCCATCCGCACCCAGCAGGGACTGTCGCTGCACGGAGTCGAAGAGAAGTCCCGCGGCCGCTGGAAGGCGGTCGTTGTCGGCTCCTACGAGCGCGGCGATCGCTCTGTCACCGTGCAGAAACTCGCCGAACTGGCCGAGTTCTACGGCGTCCCGGTGTCGGAGCTGCTGCCGGGCGACGCCGCGCCCACCGCGCTGGCGCCGTCGCCGAAGCTTGTCATCGACCTTGAGCGCATGGCTCAGCTGCCGAAGGACAAGGCCGGCCCGCTCGCCCGTTACGTCGCGACGATCCAGAGCCAGCGCGGCGACTACAACGGCAGGGTGCTGTCCGTCCGGCAGGAGGACTTGCGGTCTCTGGCCGTCATCTACGACAAGTCGCCGGTCGACCTCACGGAAGAGCTGATCGGGTGGGGCGTGCTCGACTCGGAGGCCAGGGGCGCCGTCGAATCGCTCTGACCGGACGGGGCGGCGGGAAAGTCCCTTCCCCCGGCTCTGGCCCAGGGCAGCGCGTCTGCTGCCCATGCCGCCCCCCGTGTGCTCTCGGCCGACCCTCCCCCGCGCCGCAAGCTCTGACCGTGGGCACGATGCCACCCGTGCCGTGGTCGGCCGCGTTACCCGGGCTGGGCGGCCGACCACGTTACCCCGTGCCGCTCAAAGCAAGCACCAACTAGGCGGCCGGCCCCGCTACCCATGCGCCGCGACGGAAGCGCAAGCTGAGTCGCCGACCCCGTCACCCCATGCCGCGCAGCGGAAAGCGCCAGCTGAGGGCCGACCTGTTACGCCATGCAGCACAGCAAAGCGCCGGTTGGATGGCCGACTCGTTACCCCGTGCAGCGCAGCGGAAGCACCGGCTGGGCGGGCACTCCCAGTGCCTCCTCGGCCAGCGATAGGAACGTCTCGGCGTCCCGGAGCAGGTCGTCGGCCTCGCGCCCGGAAACTGCACGCGGCAGGCCCGCTTCTGCCGCCGCCCGCTTGCCCGCCCCGGCGGCGAAGAACGCCGCCCATTCCGCCAGCGCTGGCTCTACCCGCGGCAGGAGTTCCCAGACGCTCGGGGGAGCCTTCCTGCGCCGACCCGTTCCGGGGGCGGGCCGGGCCGCGACGATGGCCGCCGCAGCGCGCAGGGCCGCCAGGTGGGCAGCGACATAGCGCCCGCCGGCGCTGGTCTCGTCGGCCGCGTTGGCCAGGCCATGCCGCGCGGACTCCAGGAGAGCAAGGGCGGTCGGCGCGACCCGGCAGCGCGCCCGCCCCGGCGTCGCCTGCGTACGCGTGTCCATGGCACTCCTTCCGCCGTGGGCCCCACACCGGCAGCCGGGGGAGAGCTGCCGGAAAGCATCACTGGATCTATTCGAACATAAATTCGGCTATGCGTCTACTTGTTTGGACCTACGTTCGAACGTAGCCGCCGGGTACGACAAAACGGGCTGTGCCGCCGGGCGGGAACCTCGCATACGCTACGTGCGTGCGCTCCGAACCTGGGCTGCGGGAACTGAGCGCCGAGCAGTTCACTGCCGAACTGGACGCGCTTACAGGGATCTACGCGCTGGCGATGGACGCGCCGACGTCCGAACTGCCCGGCCGCAAATCCATCATGGAGCGCCATGCCACCTACCCGGCCTTCTGCGCCGTGGTGGCGGTTCTTCCTCGCGAGCCGGGCGAGCC
>DAITAE010000030.1:3016-16333 GCA_036824445.1 Streptosporangiaceae bacterium
CGCGCCAGCCCCCGGGAACTCATCGTCATGGCGGATGAGCGGGCGCTCATCGGCTTCGCGTATGGCTTTCACGGCTCGGCCGGCCAATGGTGGCACGACGTGGTCCGGGAGAACCTCACGGCGCACCATGGCCGCGAGACCGCCGGCCACTGGCTCGGCGATTCCTTCGAGTTCGCCGAGGTGCATGTGCGCCCCGGCCATCAGGGCCGGGGAACCGGCCGGGCAATGATGCAGACGCTGGCCGCCAGGCGCCCGGAGCGGACCGCCGTGCTGTCCACGCCGGACGGCCAGACCCGGGCACGGCGCCTGTACCGCAGCCTCGGCTTCGCCGACCTGCTGCCGGCGTTCACCTTCCCCGGCGCCGGTCCTTCCTACGCCATCATGGGCGCGGAACTGCCGCTGCGGGACGGGCCAGCTGCGGCCGGCCGGTCGGCCAGCCCGAGCCGGCGGTAGATGTCGAGGGTCGAGCGCGAGCCGTTCAGCGTGTAAAAGTGAAGGCCCGGGGCTCCCTCGGCGAGCAGCCGCTGGCACATGCTGGCTGCGTAGTCCACGCCGATCTCGCGCACCGCCGCCTTGTCGTCCGCGGCCGCCCGCAGCCGGTCGGCCAGCCCGGCTGGCAGCTTCGCCCCGGACAGCAGCACCACCCGCTCAAGCGTCCGCAAGCTGGTGATCGGCATGATCCCGGCGATGATCGGCACCTCGCCGCCTGCCGCCGTGACCCGGTCCCGCAGCCGCAGGTAGTCCTCGACGAAGAAGAACATCTGGGTGATCGCGAAGTCGGCGCCCGCCCGGCACTTCCCGAGGAAGTACGCCACGTCGGTTTCCAGGTCCGGCGAGCGTGGATGCCCTTCGGGGAACGCCGCGACCCCAACACAGAAATCGCCCATCGCCCTGATCAGGCTGACCAGCTCGCTGGCATACCGCAGCCCGTCCGGATGCGGCACCCACTCCCCGTTCGGGTCCCCCGGCGGGTCCCCCCGCAGCGCGAGCACATTGCGCACCCCGACCGCGGCGTACGAGCCGATCACGTGCCGCAGCTCGGCCACCGAGTGATTGACCGCCGTGAAGTGCCCGACGGGCGTCAGGGTCGTCTCCGCCGCGATCCTCCCGGTCACCCGGACCGTCCGGTCCCGCGTGGAGCCACCGGCGCCGTAGGTCACCGAGACGAACGTGGGGTGCAGCGGTTCCAGCGAGCGGACCGCCCGCCACAGCTGGCGCTCGTCCGCCTCGGTCTTGGGGGGCATGAACTCGAACGAAAACGACTCACGCCCCTGCGCGAGCAGGTCGCGGATGGCGGGAGCGCGGTGCGGCGGCCGGTAACCCATGGGTCCCAGGCTAGGACGGCCGTCGGTCTCGCGTCAGGCCGGCGCCCACGCAGCAGCACACCCACGCGCGCGGGGCGGTCCGCGGGGAGGGCGCGGACGGGCAACCGGCTGCGGTCCGCCTGGCATGCCCTAGTCTCGCGATCGTGGCCCGCGATCCCGCCGCCCTCGCTCACATCCGTGACCAGGTGGGGCGTGCCCTGCGCAGTTTCCTCGAGCAGCAGCGCACGGTGCTCCTGCGGGCGGGCGGGGAACTGTTGCCCGGGCTGGAGGCCCTGGAGGAGTTGCTGGCGGCCGGGAAGCGGCTGCGGCCTGCGTTCTGCTACTGGGGCTGGCGCGGCGCGGGCGGGGCAGACGGCCCGCCGATCCTGGCCGCCGCCGCTGCGCTGGAGCTGCTGCACGCCAGCGCGCTGGCGCATGACGATGTCATGGACGGCAGCGACACCCGGCGGGGCCGGCCCTCGCTGCACCGCCGGTTCGCGGCCCGCCACGCCGGGCAGCGCTGGCACGGGTCGCCAGAGTCGTTCGGGACAGGCGCCGCCATTCTCCTGGGTGACCTCCTGCTGTCGTGGACCGACGGGATGTACCACGCCAGCGGCCTGCCGGACGATGCGCTGCGCCGGGGGCAGGCGGTGCTCGACCTGATGCGCACGGAGATGATCGCCGGCCAGTACCTGGATCTGCTGGGACAGGCCAGCGGGAACGAGACCGTGGAGAGCGCCCTGCGTGTGGTCGAGTACAAGACCGCCAAGTACACCATCGAGCGGCCGCTGCAGCTGGGTGCCGCCCTGGCCGGCTTCCCCGACGGGCCGGTTCCGGCCGCTTTCTCGGCCTACGGCCTCCCGCTCGGGGTCGCATACCAGCTCCGCGACGACATCCTTGGCGTGTTCGGCGACCCCGCCCAGACCGGCAAGCCCGCCGGTGACGATGTGCGGGAGGGGAAGCGGACGGTACTGCTGGCCATCGCCCGGGCCCGGGCGGGAGCGGCGCAGGCACGGATCATCGATGAACGGCTCGGCGATCCCCAGTTGGACGGGGCGGGGGTCGCCGAGGTACGGGCCGTGATCACCGACACCGGCGCGCTCGCCGCGTGCGAGACCATGATCGGCGAGCACGTCGCCCAGGCAGTAGCCGCGCTCGGGCAGGCGCCCATTACCGACGAGGCCAAGGCGGCACTCGCCGAACTCGCCGTGGCCGCCACCGTCCGCCAGGGCTGAGCCAGCGCGCCGCGGCAGCCCATGAGCTCCCACACCCCCCGGGGGGGACGCATCAAGCCGATGAGCGGCGCGTCGAAGCTGATGAGGCGGCGCGTCAAGCGGACCGGCGGCGCGCCAGCGGAACAGTCGTGACGCCGCGTAAGTGGCTGCCGGGGCCCGCCCTTCAGAACGCGAGTGCCTGCGCCCGGCGGTTCACCTCGGTCCCGCGGTGCTCGGTCATCGCCTGGATCGGCGTACCCGGGAGCGAATCGTCGGCTGTGAAAAGCCAGCGCAACGACCCCGGCTCGTCGAACCCGCAGTCGAAGAGCACGGTGAGCGTCCCGTGCAGGCCCTTGAGGATGTGGTCCCCGTCCAGGAACGCGGCGGGTACGCACAGCGTGCCGTCCGGGCGCTGCACGGCGACCAGCTTGCGGTCGCGGAGCAGCTGCCGGACCCGGCCCGGCGGCAGGCCGAGGCGGTCAGCAACTTCAGGGATGGTCAGCCAATCGCCGACAAGACCGTCGGCCACAGGGTCAATCTGTGTCACATCTCCGAATGTCCCACACCGCACGCTGAGCCAAACCCACCGGCAGCCGTTCACCGGCACGTCACCAGCACGATCCGCCCGGGCCGGCGAGCCCAGGGTGAAACGGCAGGCCGTCGGCGGCTAAAGTGGTTCCGAGGGCGGGAGATTCCGGGGAGGCGTTAGTAATCCCCTGGTCTCGCAAAGGTATAGCGAAGATAAAGACTTCCTGGTGAGCGCGTGTTACGCTCGTTGCTCCGGCACACGCAGCGCCGCCGTCGTGCAACCAGCAGCCGGTGGCCGACGGCGGCGCGGCGGGCCGGGCCCGGGGGAATAGAGGGAACGTCGGATGTCAGCGGAACGCGTCCCTGAGGGTCAGGCTGCACCCGGAGAGGGCTCGAACCTGGGGTCAAGCGGAAGCGCCTCCGCCGTGCCGGCCATCGTCATCGTGAGCCGCGAAGCCTCCGCCCGGCGGGACCTGCGGCGTGAGCTTTCGAAGCGGTACGGGGCCGACTATCAGCTCGTCGTCTGCGACGAGCCCACGGAACTGGCGACGGCGATCCGGAAGGTAAAGGACACCGGGGCACAGATCGCGCTCGTCATCGGCGGGCTCGGCGGCCAGGACCCGGACGGGATCGAGACCCTCGCCGCGGTTCGCACGGCCGACGCGACGGCGCTGCGGGTGAGCGCGTTCCGCTACGGTGATTTCGCATACCTGCAGCCTCTCTTCGATGCCATAGCGCAGGGCAAGATCGATCACTGGGTGCCCCGCCCGGAGAGCGACCGCGACGAGGAGTTCCACCGCGCGATCACCGAGTTCCTGAGCGATTGGAATTCGGGGGATTTCGGCGGGTTCGAGGCCTTGCGGCTGATCGGCGAGCAATGGTCTCCACGGGCCCAGGAGCTGCGCGACACCTTCACCCGCAACCGGCTCCCGTTCGGCTTCTACGATGCCGCTTCCGAACGAGGCCAGCACATGCTGAGCGAGCTCGGGCTCGAGTCCCCGGAACTTCCGGTAGTGGTGCTCCGGTTCGCGGCATCGCACTCAACCCTGGTCAACCCATCGAATCTCGAAATCGCCGAGGCCTTCGGCCTCACGGCACCGATCTCCCCCGAGGACGTCTACGATCTGGCGGTCGTCGGCGCCGGGCCGGCAGGCTTGGCGGCCACGGTCTACGGCTCATCGGAAGGCCTGCGGACCGCGACGCTGGTACCCGAGGCCATCGGCGGCCAGGCGGGAACCAGTTCGATGATCCGCAACTACCCGGGCTTCGCCCAGGGCGTCACCGGATCCAGGCTGGCGTACGAGACCTTCCAACAGGCCTGGACCCTCGGCACGAACTTCATCTTCATGCGGCAGGCCATGTCTCTGTCGGGCGAACCCGGCCAATATCGGCTGGGCCTGTCCGACGGCCAGGTGCTCACCGCGCGATCCGTGGTCATTGCGACCGGCGTCAGCTACCGGCGGCTCGCTGTCCCCAGCCTGGAGGCACTGCAGGGCCGGGGCGTGTTCTACGGCGCGGCCGTCGCCGAGGCATCAGCCATGCGTGGGCGGCCGGTGTTCGTCGTCGGCGGCGGGAACTCCGCCGGGCAGGCGGCCCTTCATCTTGCAAAGTGGGCCGAGCAGGTCACGATCCTCGTGCGGCGGGATTCTCTGGCACAGAGCATGTCCGAGTATCTGATCCGCATGATCGACGCCGCGCCGAACGTGGACGTTGCCTACCGCACGCAGATCGTCGACGGCGCGGGCACCGACCGGCTGGAGTCGCTCGTGCTCGAGGACTCCGAGACAGGGCAGCGCCGGAGCGTTCCGGTCGGCGGGCTCTTCGTCCTCATCGGCTCAGATCCGCACACCGAGTGGCTCGGCGAGAGCGTGGTACGTGACAAATGGGGCTTCATCTGCACCGGCCCCGACGTGACAAGCAATGAAGGCGCGAACTGGCCGCTGGACCGCGCACCGTTCCCGCTGGAGACCAGCCTGCCCGGTGTGTTCGCGGCCGGCGACGTGCGCCGGGGCGCGGTCAAACGGGTCGCATCCGCAGTGGGTGAGGGCGCGGTGGCCATCCCCCAGGTGCATGCCTGGCTGCAAGCGCAGGCGGCCGCACATGCCGGCGCGGAGCGGTAGCGGGTGAGCAAAAGCACCACGAGCCCGACGGTTAAGCCGGTGGCTGTGGAACCGCTCGTGCCCGGGATGCGGGTGCTCCTCTATGTTGCCGCTGTCCTGGTCCTGCTGGCCGGGTTCCAGCTCTTCGTGTTCACGGACCGCACCGCTACCTATTTCGCCTGGACGGTCCGCAATCCGCTGGCCGCTGCATTCCTGGGTGGGGCGTACTGGGCCAGCGTCTCGTTCGAGGCGCTGGCCGCCCGGCAGCGGATCTGGGCCAACGCACGCATAGCCGTGCCGACGGTGCTCGTGTTCACGGTGCTCACTCTCGCGGCCACGCTCATACACGTCAGTCAGTTCCATCTGGGCAGCCAGTTCGCGATCGGCACGCGGATCGTCACCTGGGCATGGATCGTGATCTACGTACTGGTCCCATTGCTGTTGCTGATCATCCTGGCGGTGCAGCTCACCACGCCGGGCGGTGATCCGCCTCGGTCGGTGCTGCTGCCCAGTTGGGTCTACGCCCTTCTGGCCGTGCAGGCCATCGTGTTGCTGGGCATGGGCATCGCGCTGTTCGCCGCGCCAGAGACGGCCGCCCCTTGGTGGCCATGGAAGCTGACGCCGCTGGTCGCGCGGGCGACCGGCGCGTGGCTGGTCAGCCTCGGGGTAGCCGCGGCGCACGCGCTGTACGAGCGGGACGCGCGCCGCCTGTTCCCGGCCTCGTTCGGTTATGTCCTGCTCGCGGTGCTGCAATTCATCGCACTGGCCCGATACCCGGGCCGGTTCGAGTGGTCGTCCGCCTCCGGGGTGATCTACCTGGTCTTCCTGGCCACGATGCTGGTCACGGGCGGCGTGGGGCTGGCCCGAAGAAGGCCGCGCCGGGACGCGCCGACGGCTTAGGGCTTATCCGTGACGTCCCGGGTCCCGGGAGGCCGGGTGCTGCCGGATTGGGCGCTGCGCGATCAGGCCGCTGCGCGATCAGGCCGCTGCGGGATCGGGCGCTGCGGGATCGGGCGCTGCGGGATCGGGCGCGGGAGAGTCAGCCGCCGCCGAGGACAGCGTCGCGCACCGGGATGGACGGGTCGGCGAGGCGGCGAGGGTCGACGGCGGCACCTGCCGCGATGAGGCGCCGGCCCTGGAGGAGATCTCGTGGCCGCCCCACGGCAAGCAGCGCCACCAGTCGCTCCTCCGCCCCATTCGCAGCACCCGGATCCGCGGGCCGCGGTCCCGCAAGCCAGCACGCCGTCCACTCCCGGTTCGCCAGGTCACCGCGCCAGATCACCCGGTCGGAGCCGCCGTGATGCCCGGCGTACTGGACCATCCGGCCAAACTGCTCGGACCAGAAGTACGGGACCGGGTCGTAGATCTCGTCCCCCCCGAGGATGTTGGCCGCCACCACCGCCGGCGAATGCAGCGCGCTGTCCCAGTGCTCGACCCGCAGCCGGCGGTCGTACCGGACCGAGGCGAAGGCCGCGCAGTCACCCGCCGCGTACACGCCGGGTACCGACGCCCGCAGCCGCTCATCCACGGCGACCCCGTTCTCCAGCTTCACCGGCGAGCCGGCCAGCCAGCCCACCTGTGGCCTGACCCCGATGGCGACGACGGTGACATCGGCCGGCAGCCATTCTCCGCCCGGCAGCACGAGCCCATCCGGCTTAACGGAATCCACCGGCTGGCCCAGCCGCAGATCCACTCCCGCATCGGCGTACCAGGGCATCGTCGCCGACCCCACCTCGTGCCCGACCGCCCCGGCGAGCGGAGACGTCGCCGCCTCCACGACGGTCACCCGGCAGCCCCGCATGGTGGCGGTGGTGGCGAGCTCGGCACCGATCCATCCGGCACCAACCACCGCCAGCCGGGTACCGGGCCGCAGGGCATCCCGGAGCGCCCAGGCGTCGTCGAAGGTACGCAGGAACCGCTGCCGGCCGTTGCCGGGCAAGCCCACCGGGGCGGCGCCGGTGGCTACAACCAGGGCGTCGAAGGCGTGCTCTCCCCGGTCCGTCAGCAGCGCTCCCCCGCCACGGCCGGTGGTGGCCTCCCCATGCCGGAATTCCAGGCCAGTGGCCGCCTCACCCAGCCGCAGGTCCATTCCGAGCGCAGCAGGATCCGCCGCCAGCGTGGTGTCGTCGAGCTGGCCGGTCATGAATTTCTTGGTAAGCGGCGGGCGATCATAGGGCGGCCGGAGCTCGGCCCCGACCATGGTGATCGCGCCCGCGTAACCCTTGCCCCGCAGTTCCTCGGCCGTGCGCAGCCCGGCCAGGCCAGCGCCAGCGATCACAACCCGTTCGATCCGCACGAGCACCTACGTTAAGGGACGTCCGGCACGCACATCCGGTGCGGCCGCTTCGGCACGTCTCATGCCGGTCACCTGCGACACCCAGGCGAGCCTTACGGGCGTTCGCACGATGAAACCCACCGCCACCTCTAGAATCAAGCCGATGGATACGACCCTCGCACGCCCGCCAATCGGCCAGTTGCTCGATGGGCGGTACCGGGTCGAGTCCCTGATCGCCCGCGGCGGGATGGCGACCGTCTACCTCGGCACCGACACCCGGCTGGACCGCACCGTCGCGCTCAAGATCATGCATGCCGACCTCGCCAGCGACGAGGACTTCGTCAGGCGGTTCGTCGGCGAGGCACGATCGGTCGCCCGGCTGTCCCACCCGAACGTGGTTACCGTTTTCGACCAGGGAGCGGACGGCCACAGCCTGTACCTGGCGATGGAGCACGTGCCCGGCCAGACGCTCCGCGAGCTGCTGAACGAGCGCGGACAGCTCAGCCCGCGTGAGGCGCTGGACATCATGGATGGGGTGCTGGCCGGGCTTGCCGCCGCCCATGACGCCGGGATCGCGCACCGCGATGTCAAGCCCGAGAATGTGCTGCTCACCGACTCCGGGGTGGTCAAGGTCGCTGACTTCGGGCTGGCCAGGCTGCTGGCCGGGGTCAGACAGACCAAGACCGGGATGATCATCGGCACAGCCGCCTACCTGGCCCCCGAGCAGGTCGCCGGAGCGGCGTCCGACGCCCGCAGCGACGTGTACGCGGCCGGGGTGATGCTCTTCGAGTTGCTCACGGGCCGGCAGCCGCATACGGGTGACACCCCGCTGGCGGTGGCCTACAAGCACGTCAACGAGGTCGTCCCGCCACCATCGGCTGTCGTGCCGGGACTGCCGCCCGCGCTTGACACGCTCGTGGCGCTGGCGACCAGCCGGGATCCCGAACTGCGGCCGGGTGACGCCGGGCAGTTCCTGCGCGCCGCCGCCGGTATCCGGCACGGCCTGTTGCTGGACGGTGCCGCGGCCCAGGCCGCCAGCGGCTTCCCCGTCCCGGCCGGAGCCGACTTCCCGGTTGCGCCAGTAAGCGGCATGCCCGCCGGACCAGGGAGCGCCGTGCCGGGCGCGCCAGCGAGCAACATGCCAGGCGTGCAAGCGGGCAACATGCCTGGCGTGCGAGCGAGCGACGTGCCAAGCGCGCCAGCGAGCGCCTTGCCGGGCGCGCCAGCAGACGCCCCTGGCGCCGGTGGCGAGAACACCCCGCCGATTGGGCTGGTAGTGCCGCCGCGCGCGTGGCCAGGTGCGCCCCCCGCCCGGCCCGGTCACGACCTGATCCCGGGGATGGCCCCGCCCGCGCGGCAGTCCTTCGGGGTACCCCGTCCAGGCCCGGCGCCGACATCGGCCACCCAGCAATTCCAGCCGGAGCCCTACTGGACCGGCAACCAGCACACGCTGATCGTCAGCAGCGGGACCGATGTCCCCTACGGGCAGCCGCCGCCCGGGTACGGTCCGCCCGAACCCCGGCTGCAGCGGCTGCTGTTCAGCCGGCGGCTTGGCTACGTCGCCGCCGCGCTCGCCGTGGTCCTGATAGCGGGGCTGGTGACGTGGTGGCTGACTTCGGGCCGGTACACCACCGTTCCGAAGATCACCGGCATGACCGTGGCGGCGGCGAAAGCCGAGCTGCGCGACGCGGGGTTCACCGTCAGCACCGGCAAGGCGCTACTGGACAACCATGTCGCCAAGGGCGAGGTGATCCGCTCGGTTCCGGCGACCGGGCAAAGGGTGCGCAAAGGCAGCCGGATCACGCTGATCCCGTCGGCGGGGCCGCACCGGCTCCAGGTGCCCCAGGTGACCGGGCTGGCGCTGCCGGACGCGCAGGCGGCGCTCCGCCACGCGGGGCTCACGCCCGGCCGGGTGAAGAACGAGCCGTCCGCGACCATCGCGGCCGGCATCGTCGTCAGCACCACTCCCGCCGCAGGGGTTCTGTGGCCGCAGCCGCAGCCGGTACAGCTGGTAGTCAGCGCCGGGCCGCCGATGCCCGACTTCGTGGGCCAGCCACAGGCGGCTGCGGAGGGATGGTCGCAGGCCAACGGCGTCTCACTTGATGTGGTCACGGTCAAAAGCGACGTGCCCGCGGGGACGATCATCCGCCAGTCGCAGCCCCCGGGCAGCACGTTCACCAAGGGCCAGGTCATCAAGATTACGGTCTCGGCGGGGCCGCCAACGGTAGCGATCCCCAACGTCGACGGACTGCCGGTCGGCCGGGCCACGCACATCCTGGAGAAACTGGGCTTCTCGGTCACGGTCAACCAGGTGGGGCCGCTGGACACCGTCATCCATCACAGCCCAGACGGCCAGGCGCCAAAGGGATCGACCATCACGCTCTGGGTCGGGCTGTAATCCCGCCGGAGGAGAGCACCCGGCGTCCCCGAGCGCCGACCTCGTCAACCGGCTGGGCCGACCCGCCGGCTTGACCTGCGCCGACGGCTCAGCCTGCACAGGAGGCTCAGCCTGTTGGCGGCTCAGCTTGCGCCGGGAGGCTCAGGCCCCGCGCGGGCAGCTCAGCGTGGGCGGGCGGCTCAGCCTGGGCTGGACGATCAGCCCCCGTGGGCGGCTCAGCAGGCGTCTCCGGCTCAGCCCGGCTGCAGGCTCAGCGTGGGCGGGCGGCACAGCCTGCGCTGGAGGCTCAGACTGGGCTGGGTGCTCAGCCCGTACGGGCAGGCCCCGCCCTATGCGGGCGGCTCAGCCTGGGCTGGACGCTCAGCCCCCGTTGGCGGTTCAGCCCGCGTAGGCTGCTCGGCCTGGGTTGGCTGCTCGGCCTGCGCTTTGGGCTCGGCACTTGTTGCGGGCTCAGCCGACACTGCGGACCCGGCCTGTGCTGATGGCTCGGCCTGCGGTGCCGACTCGGCAGAGCTGCCGGGCTCGGTGGCCGGCGCGGCCTGCGTGGCTGGTGCGGGCCTGGCGGGCGGTGCCGGATCGGCGGCCGGCGCCGACGCCGGCTCGGCCGCGGGCGCGGGCGAGCCGGACCCTGCGGCCGACGCTGGCCCCGCGGCCGGACCGGGCCCGCCGACGGCGGCCGGACCGGCTGCCGTCGCCGCGGCGGCGGCCGGTGCTCGCCTGTCCGGCTTGCGGAACGCGAGCGCGGCGGCTATGCAGACCAGCGGGACCGCGGGGATCACATACCGGTAGGTGTACTCATGTTCAGCGGTCGGCAGCACCATGATGATCACTGCCGAGACCCAGAGGAGAACCGCGGCCGACGACCTCCGGCGCGGGATCACTATGCCGACCAGGCCGGTCAGGACGATCAGACCGAATACCGGGCCGGGCAGGTAAAGGATGTGCTGGTACTTGTTCATCAGGACGTTGTACGGATGCACCGTCCGGGTCCCGAAGTGGTAGCCCAGGTACCGTGACACGCCCTGGTCGCTGCCGGTGTAGGCCTTGATCGTCCCGATCGCATACCGGAGGTTGTACGGGGCCAGGTCGGACGAGCTCGGTGCGATCACGGGGAACCGCAGCGTGTTGTCGGTCTTCGTGAACGGCTCGATCACCTCCTCGCCGATCGTCTTGGCGTACGCCGCTGGCTGGGCCTTGATGGCCAAGATCGCGAACCGCAGGGCCCGCTCGTTGTTGGCCCGGGTGAACGCGGCGTCGTCCGGGACGAATCCGCTGGTGGTATTCCGCCATGCCCAGATCTTGTGATTCCACAGATAGCGCTTGGGCAGGCGCCGCAGCGCGGGATCGGCCCGCGCCAGCGGCCCGGGCTGGGCGTCCGGGCACAGCTCCTGCAGGTCCGCAGGCGGCTTGATGACCTGGCAGTGGGCGAAGGACATCGTCCGTGACCACAGGAAGAGCCCGTTGCTGTTGCTCATGTTGAAGGTGCCGTGCACAGCCGCGAACCAGCTCATGTAGGCGAGAACGGGCAGCAAGCCGGCCACCAGGGCGGCACCCGCCCGGCGCCAGCCCACCCGCCTGATGAGCAGGTAGATCGGGATGAGGATGACGAGCGGCAGGACGGTGGGCCGGACGATCGTCGCGGCGCCCATCAACACGCCCGCCGTAGCCGAACGCCACAGCGACGGCAAGTCGCGCAACAGCAGCACCGCGAACGCGCCGACCATCAAGAACATGGCCAGCATGTCGGCCATGATCAGGTGCTCGATCATGATCTGTTCCGGGTCGAACAGGATCGGCGCCGCGGCCAGCGTCGCGCCCCAGGCGGGCAGGCGGTAATGGCGCAAGACCCCGTAGACCATCGTGGCCACGCCCAGACCCATGAGATGCTGCAGGACGACCACGAGCACCAGCGAGTGGAACGGCAGCAGCAGCCACAGGAACAGGGAGTAGCCGCTGGGATTGATCACGTTCGGCGACAGGTGGACGGCGCCCCACAGGTAGTCGAACGTGTCCAGCCGGAACAGCATCGCGGGCCGGAAACCCAGCATGGCCACCAGCCGGGGCAGCACCGCGACCGCGAGCACGAGCGAGAACAGCCAGTGGCGGCGGACCAGGCCGACAACGGAAGCCAAGCTGGGGCGCCAGCGACGCGGTGCCTGCGGCCGCGGGGTACCGGCGGCTGGCTGGCCCCGCTGGCCGTCGCCCGTGCCTTCCGGCCCCTTGCCGAGATCTTCCCTGACCGTCGTCACGCTGTCTCCCTCATATCGCTCCGCCCGGCGCCCGGCGCCTCAGCCGGGCGCCACCCGCCCCGCAGCCCGGCGAACCCGGCACCGCCGGTGAACGACGTTGCTGGCGCCGTCTTCCGGCACGCCTGGCCCTTGCCAACACGACACCGGGGAACAACCACGAGGGGAGAACGCGAACCGCTCCAGAACATACCCGTGACATTCCTTGCCGGCTGCCGAACCGCTGCGCCCTCGTCCCGCGAGCCCCGCCAGACAGGCGCCTGGGGCAGGACCGGACCACCAGCGAACCCGCCCGGTAATCGAGTGATCTGTGCCGTGCAAAGTACCGTACCCGGCCATGACGCCCAGACGTACTAAATCAGTCAAACACCCGGCCTCCACACTTGGCCTCCACATCGTGCCCATGCTAACTACACAGGCGCAGGACCCAGACCAACACGCGCCGGCCAGTGGCGCGGAAGGGCGTGTCCCGGTGCCGCGGAATGGCCGCCAACTGCGCGCAGGGAGCGCGGCCCGGCGATGCTCTAGGCTCTGGGCTCGTGCCAGCGCACCAGCCCAGCCGGCCGATCGGCGCCCACGTCCGGGTGACGGGAGGGCTCGCGGCCGGCGGGCTACGGTACGCGGCGGAGACCGGCGCCGAGGCGATCCAGGTGTTCGTCTCCAACCCCCGCGGGTGGGCGCTGTCGGCCGGGGACGCCCGGCAGGACGCGGTTCTCCGCGATCAGGTGGCCAGCACGGGTCTGCCGGTCTTCGTGCACGCCACCTACCTGGTCAACCTGGGATCACCGGATCCGGCGACGCGGCGGCGATCCGCCGCGTCGCCGGCGCACTCGCTCCGGCGTGGGCGTGAGATCGCGGCGCGGGGCGTTGTCGTCCACACCGGTTCGGCCGTGCGGGCGAGCCGCGAGCAGGGCATGCGCCACGTCCGCGAATGCCTGCTCCCGCTGCTCGACTCACTCGGCGACGACGGGCTGGACCTGCTGCTGGAGCCGACGGCCGGCCGGGGCCAGATGCTGTGTTCCGACGCCGGAGACCTCGGGCCGTACCTGGCCGCCGTGGACTGGCATCCGCGGGCCGGGCTGTGCCTGGATACCTGCCACGCGTTCGCGGCCGGGCACGATCTGGCGGCGCGCGGCGGCGCGGCCAGGCTGCTCGACGCGCTGGCGCCGGTCATGGGGCGTCGCCAGGGGCGAGGCGACGGCCGGCTGCGCCTGATCCACGCCAATGACTCCAAGGACGGCTGCGGGTCGCAC
>DAITAE010000445.1:0-4204 GCA_036824445.1 Streptosporangiaceae bacterium
GACGCGGAGTGGCAGATGCTGCTGCTCCGCTGCCCGTCCCGGAGCTTCACCATCGCCGGGGACCGTGCCCAGGCCAGGCACGGGTTCACCGAGTCGTGGCAGGAACGGCTGGAACGGATCGGGCTCGACCAGATCAACCTGGCTTCGCTGAACATCAACTACCGGACGCCGGAAGAGGTCATGGTCGAGGCCGCGCCGGTCATCCGGGCCGTGCTCCCGGACGCCAACGTGCCGACCTCCATCCGCAGCACCGGTCTTCCCGTCGTACACGGCTCTGCTTCAGATCTGGCCTCGATCTTGGACACTTGGCTCGCCGCGCATGCCGACGGGATCGCCTGCGTCATCGGCGATCCCGCGTTCCGGGCGACGTCCCGAGTCCGGTCGCTGACCCCGGAACTGTCGAAAGGGCTCGAGTTCGACCTGGTCGTCCTCATCGACCCAGAGGCGTTCGGTAAGGGCATCGAAGGAGCGGTCGACCGCTATGTCGCGATGACCCGAGCGACCCAGCAACTCGTCATCCTGACAAGCTCCTGACGTCAGCCAAGACAACGTGATCGCCGCCCGATGATCATGAGGACCGCCGCCGAAAGGCGTCCCAGAACACCCTCCCAGGCGCAGCACCCTAGCCGCCTTGGCCGCCGCCTGGAGCGCACTGTTGTCTATGACGCAGGGAAGTCGGGAATCGTGATCGAGCCATCCGGGCCCAGCGGGAAGCCTGGGTTGTAGGCGATCTCCCAGACGTGGCCGTCTGGATCCCTGAAATAGCCGGCATAACCGCCGTAGAAGGTTTCTCTCGCTGCCTGCGTTATCTCAGCCCCGGCGTTCGCCGCCGTGGCCAGCAGCCCATCAACCTCGGCAGGTGACCGGACGTTGTGCGCCAGCGTGAGGCCGCCGAAGCCGTCGGCGCTGGTGTCCTCGATGCCCGCATCACCGGCGAGCTTGTGGCGTGCCCACAGAATCAGCGCCATGGCCCCGGCCTGAAAGAAAACCGTCTCCTCGACCTCCTGGCCGCGCCAGCCCAGCTGCTCATAGAACGTCCGGGCGCGGCTCACGTCGGCGACGCCAAGTGTGATCAGGCTGATCCGTTGCTCCATCCCAGCAACCTAACTGAGGTGACGCCGCAGCGGCATGCGCGCTGTCTCTGGTCACGGTTGGTTTCGCCTGCCGACTGGCCGCACGCTCAGCGTGTCGCCTACCCGCACGACTCCTTCCGCGACCACGTCGGCATAGACCCCGAAGTTCACACCTCGGCCGAACTCGTTCACTTGCACCCCCCGGTAGGACTTGATCATCCGAACCGTGGAGAGGTCCCGGGCGCCGCGGTCGGGGTCGCGCGTAGTGGCAGCGCAGCGGGGTACCGGGCCGCCAACGCGGACCACGGCCTCTCCGATCTGGATTGTCTTGCCCTGCCAGCAGTCCTCGACGTGCGCTGAAAGACCGGAAAAGCTGATGAGCATCCGGAACCGCCGGGCGTCGACCGAACTGGCGCCGGACCGGCGGGCCAGTTCGGCGACCGACTCCTCACCCAGCAGCGTGACCGGGTACTCGTCGTGGCCCGCGCCCGGATCATTGGCCCGCACAAGACGCACCGGCTCGCCTGTCGCATCGCTGAGCACGGCATTCCACGGACCCTCCATCACAGTTCCGGCCACCTTGCGCTCGCTGTAGAAGTCGGCGATCACCGGCGCCCCCAGCCGGGCGGGGCCCTCACACACCACTCCTTCGGCCGAGCTCAACGTGATCCGCCTGCGCCTCGTGTCATGCGCCGCGCGGAACCGGACAAGCCTGCCCGTCTTCCAGATCGAGATCAGCCGGTCGCGGCCATCGATCACAAAGAACTCGCGATCCCCCGCCGCGCCGGTCCGCAGCAGCAAGATCGCGTCCGGGTGGTGCAGCGCCAGGCCCTTAACAGGCGTCGTCGACAGCCGGGTGACACGCGCGCATGCGTCCGCGCCCGCCCCGTCCGCACCCCGCCGCGGCTCAGACACGCCAGATCAGCATCCGGGGCCGGCCCCGCCCGCACAGCGCGCCATAAGCCCAGGCTACTTGGGCTGGCAGGCCTCGGCCCCGGGAGCGCGCCGAGACCATGAGGTTGCCGGGATGAGCCGGCGAATTTACCCGTCGCCCGCCGCTGGTAACCGGCCACGGCTCGCCGGGCTCCGGCCGACGAGCAGGTCATGTGCCCGGAGCGTGAACCACCATTCGGCAAGATGCTCGGTGCTCGTCAGGCCACGGCCGGTGAGCTGTTCGATCTTCCGTATGCGATAGCCCAGCGTCTGCTTGTGGATGTGCAGTTCCGCGGCGGCCAGCTGCCATGAGCGGTTGTTGCTCAACACGGCGCGGAGCGTGTCAACATATGCGGTTCCGTGCTCGGCGTCGTGGGCGATCAGGGGGCCGAGGAACCGTGACACCAGAGCCTGGGCCTCGGTCACGCTCTGCGGCAACAGTAGGGGCGTGTGGTCGCCGTACCGGACGAGCATCCGGTTCTCCGCCTCGGCGACGCCCAGCGCCCACCGCGCCTCCTGGGCCGCGTCAGGAAGCCGACCGGCCGTACCGATGCGGTTGCTACTGCCTGCCGCGCACGCCGACCCGGCTAGCTTGGAGACGAGATGGGCGTCGACTGCCGCCTCCGGCAGCACGATGTGGATTATCCGATCGAGGCTCAGCAGCAGATGCGGTAGGTGTGCGCGGGTCAGCTTGCGGTGGAGATGGGCATCGGCCCGATCATGGGCCGCCCGGGTGACCGCCAGCACGCTGACCGCTAGGTCCAGACCGGCGTCGGCGATCAAGGGCTCGGCCCCGCGTGGATCGATCCGACGATTAAGGAGCTGGCTGAGCAGATCGGCGTCCAACCGCCATTGCCGCTCTTGCACCGCGGCGAGCTGGGCTAGCTCGAGCGCACCCCCGGTCGCTATGTGATGAAGCAGGACCAGGCTCGGCAGCTGGCTGCCGATCGGCTCAGCGACCAGCGCGGTGGGCTGATCACCGGGCACCTCGACGGCAAAGGCGGCAGGCTCTCCCGGCGTGGCCTGCGGCCGGCTCAGCCGCAGCACCCCCGGGATCGCGTTCCCGTGCGCGGCGTAGCTGGCAATCAACGCTGGAGCGAACAATGTGCACTCGCCATCACCGAAGAGCGACGTCCCTGTTTCGGGGTCGACCAGATAGAGCCGCACGCCCAGTTCCTCGCCCAGCTTGCGGAACATCTCTGGCCCCGTGCACCCAGCAATGACCGACATCCGCAACAGTTCGTAGAGCCGGGCCACCCTCCCCAGGAGAAGGGCCTCCTCCCGGTCATTGGCATCGGCGACGGCCCGGGCCACCGCGGTGAAGGGCACGCTGTACGGGACACCCAGCAGCGGCAGCGCGAGCTCGTCGGCACGGCGGGCGGCCCCGGCGGCCAGTGGCGGGCCGGGCATCCCGAGCCCGATGCCGAGCCCGCTGGCTCCGGTCTCCCCCAGCCGCTCGATGAACAGGACCTGGGCTTCCTCCTCGGCGCTCAGGCTGGTCCCGTTGGTCAGCAGCAGCTCAGCCGGCCCGAGCCATTCCCACGGATCGGGCAGGTCCGAGCTATGCACCCAGCTGACCTGGCGGCCGAGGCCGGCCTGCCCGGCCGTCAGCGTCAGCCGCAGGTGCGGGAGCTGCAGCAGCTCACGGACCGTGATCGACATCCCGGCTCCTCGCCGCCGTTGGTTTCACCCGGCTGTGTGGCATGGGTCAGCCCTTCATACCGCAGTATGAGCCGCTGGGGAAGGTTTGCGCCCGGGTCGGATGGCTCCTACCTGCGGTGATCCGTATTCTCACGGCATCGCCAGCGCTGGAGCCGCCGTGACCCACGTCGAACCGCCCCAGCCCGCCGCCGGGCTTGCCAGCAGTGCCGTCCCGCCCGCGCCCATCGCCTGGCCCCCGGGGGTCACCGCCGCGGCCTGCCTCACCTTCGACATGGACGCCGAGGCGCCCATGCTGACCACAGACATCTCCGCCATCAAGCGGATGACTCCCATGAGTCACCAGTCCTACGGCCCGCTGGTGGGGGTACCCCGGATCCTGGCCCTGCTCAAGCCGCACGACGTCACCGCCACGTTCTTCATACCGGGCTATTCGGCCCACCGTTACCCGGACGTGGT
Source organism: Streptosporangiaceae bacterium (assembly GCA_036824445.1). Classification (GTDB taxonomy): domain Bacteria; phylum Actinomycetota; class Actinomycetes; order Streptosporangiales; family Streptosporangiaceae; genus UBA9676. The sequence continues at coordinate 4,125 of DAITAE010000445.1, forward strand.
GCGGGCAGTCGCCGAGGCGGGCCACGAGATCGCGCACCACAGCTACTTCCACGAGAACACCATCGGCATGGACGAGAAGA
>DAITAE010000031.1:0-16287 GCA_036824445.1 Streptosporangiaceae bacterium
TGTGGCACGCCTCGATGGCGGCCAGGTGGGCCAGGCGCTCCGGCGCGTCGTCGGGAGCAGCCGGGTCGAACGGCTTGATGGAGACGAACGCGGTGAGCGGCAGCCCAGCATCCACCGGATCGATCACCGCCGCGTATCTCCGGATCAGGCCGCGCCGCTCCAGCCGCCGCACCCGCTGGTGGGTGGCCGAGACCGACAGCCCGGTCTGGCGCGACAGGTCGGTGAAGCTCATCCTGCCGTCCTGGCACAGCAACGAGAGGATCTTGCGATCGATCTCTTCCACGCCGTCACGGTAGTCCCCCTGCCATGCCGATCGCACCGGCAGGCGGCGAGGTGTCCCGTGCGGGCCGCCCGGCCCTCTGGGCTCGCCCGGCTGCCGTCCCATCAGCCGCGGCGGAGGGCCCGCGCGATCACCAGCCGCTGGATCTGGTTGGTGCCCTCGACGATCTGGAGTACCTTCGCCTCGCGCATGTAGCGTTCTGCAGGAAAATCCTCGACGTAGCCATAGCCCCCGAGCACCTGGACCGCGTCGGTGGCCACCCGCATGGCGGTGTCGGCGGCGAACAGCTTGGCCATCGCCGCCTGCGCGCTGAACGGCTGCCCGGCGTCCTTGCGGCGGGCGGCGGCACGGTAGAGCGCGCGGGCCGCCTCCACCCCCGTGGCCATGTCGGCCAGGAGGAAGGACAGGCCCTCGAAGTCGATGATCGGCTGCCCGAACTGGCGGCGCTCGCGTGCGTAGCCGACCGCGGTGTCCAAGGCCGCCTGTGCCAGCCCGGTCGCGCAGGCAGCGATGCCGAGCCGGCCCGCGTCCAGCGCCGCCAGCGCGATGGCGAACCCGTCCCCCTCCTCACCGACCAGGTGATCGGCGGGTACCCGGGCGCCGTCGAAGATCATCTGGGCGGTGACCGATGCCCGCATGCCCATCTTGTGCTCGGCCGGGCCGGCGCTGACGCCGCCGGTGCTGGCGGGCACGTGCAGGCAGCTGATGCCGTGCGCACGGTCGGGCCCGGAAGCCTCACCCGAGGTCCGGGCGAAGACGCTGTAGAAGTCTGCCTGGCCCGCATGGCTGATCCAGGCCTTGACGCCGTCGATCCGGTAGCCGTCGCCGCCGGCCGTGGCCCTGGTGGCCAGCGCGGCGGCGTCCGACCCGCTCTGCGGCTCGGACAGGCAATAGGCGCCAAGCAGGTCGCCGCCCAGCATGTCCGGCAGCCACCGCTCCTGCTGCTCCGGCGTGCCCGCGGTGGCGAGCGGGAAGCAGGTCAGCGTGTGCACGCTCACGCCGAGGCCGACGGTGAGCCACGACCGTGCCAGCTCCTCGACGACCTGCAGGTAGACCTCGTACGGCTGGCCGCCGCCGCCCCAGCGCTCTGGGTAGGGCAGGCCGAGCAGGCCCGACCTCCCCAGCAGGCGGAACGTGTCGCGGGGGAAGGTCCCGGCCCGCTCGGCCGCATCGACGGCCGGCCGCAGCTCCTTGTCGGCCAGCTCGCGGGTGAGCTCCAGGAGTTCCTGCATCACGCGACCGCCGTCATCGTCACCATCAGACGTCCACCACCACGAGTTCCCTGGTGACGTTGTTGAGCCGCTGGCCGCCATCCGGCGTGCAAACGACGATGTCCTCGATGCGGGCGCCGTGCGGGCCGGGGTAGATCCCGGGTTCCACCGAGAACGCCATCCCCGGCACCAGCGCCTCCGTGTTGCCGGACACGATGTAGGGATCCTCGTGTGTCTCCAGGCCGATCCCGTGCCCGGTCCGGTGGACGAAGTACTCCCCGTAGCCGGCCGCGGTGATCGGTTCCCGCGCGGCGGCGTCCACGGCCTCGGCGCTGACCCCCGGGCGGACGGCGGCGCAGGCGATCTCCTGGGCTTCCTGAAGCACCTGGTAATAGGCGGTGACCTCCGGCGGCGGCGAGCCGATCGCGTAGGTCCTGGTGCAGTCCGAGCAGTAGCCGCTCGGCATGGTGCCGCCGATGTCGACCACCACGGTGTCCCCCGCCGCCAGGATCCGCCCGGAGGGCTCGTGGTGGGGGCGGGCGGCGTTCGGTCCCGATCCGACGATCACGAAGTCGGCCCGGGCGTGCCCCTCGGCAATGATCGCCCCTCCGATGTCCGCGGCAACCTCGCGCTCGGTCCGGCCGGGCCGGAGCAATCCCGGGACGCGGCCGTGCACCCGGTCGATCGCCGCTCCCGCCTGCCGCAGCGCCGCCACCTCCGCGTCGGTCTTGCGTATCCGCAGCCCACGCATGGCAGTGCTGGCCAGCCCCAGGCGGGCGCCGGGCAGCGCATCGCGGAACCGGAGCACCATCATCGCCCACATCTGGTCCGCGAGCCCGACCGATTGGAGCGCTTCCGGCCTTCCCGGCGCTCCCGGCCTTCCCGGCGCTCCCGGCGATCCCGGCCGGCCGAGCCGGTCCGCGACCAGGCGATAGGGGTCGTCCGTCTCATCCCAGGCCACGATGTCCAGACCCAGGCCGCCGGCCGGCGACGCCCGCACCGACCGCAGCTCCAGCCGTGGGGCGACCAGGAACGCCGGCCCATCCGCCGGCACGGCCAGGCAGGTCAGCCGCTCGGTCGCGAGCGCGTCGTAGCCGGTCAGGTACCGCAGGTCCGGCCCGGGCGTCAGCAGCAGGGCGCCGATGCCGGCCCTGGCCGCCGCCGCGGCGGCAAGCCCGAGCCGGTCCGCCGGGTACAGGCCCGCCAGATCCGCCTCCTGACCCGCGCCCGCCTGATCTGCGCCGGCCTGAACATGGTCTGCCTGGCCCGCGCCCGCCTGACGCGCGCCGGCCTGGCCCGTGCCCGCCTGAACAGGGCCTGCCTGGCCCAGGCCTGCCTGGACCGCGTCCACCTGAGCCGGGCCCGCCGGGACCGGTCGTGCCTGCTCTGCTTGCGCCACGTGCTCGCCCTTCGCTTCTGGCCTCCTTCGACGTCATCTAACCACGCACCCGACTGCGACCCGGCCGGCCATGCAACGTCTGGACAAGACCGGCTCGGTCCACCACGCTTGGTACATCAAAGGTCACTGATGCGAAACGGCGATGACATCTGCGATCATTGCTTCGCTGGCTCAAGCGGGGCCAGGTGCCGGGCCTGGTGGGGGACACAGTTGCGGGCATGCGAGTCGAAGGTGGCAGGAAGGTGAGGCGGACCGCCGCCCGTCCCGCCGGGGACGCCGGCGACAACGCCAAGCTGTCTGCCGCATTAGCGCAAGAACGACTCGTCACGCTCGAGTTGCAGCGTGCGATCCTGCCTTTGCATGATGGTCCGTTCGACCTGCCCGGGCTCCGCGCCGTCGTCCGTTACCTGCCCGCATCCCGCGACACCCGGGTCGGCGGAGACTGGTATATCACCGCTGAGATGCCGGGCGGTCATGTGCTGATTGCGATCGGCGACGTCGGCGGGCACGGCCTTGCCGCGGCAGCGGGAATGGCCCGGCTGCGCGGTGCGCTAGCGGGCCTGGCGATCACCGGCTCGCCTCCGCAGCGGCTGCTCGGCTGGCTGAACGACCTCGTGCACCACGTGGACCCCGAGCACACGGCCTCGGTCATGGCCGGGTACTTCGACCCGCGCTCCCGGGTGCTCACCTGGGCCCAGGCCGGTCACCCGCCGCCGCTGCTGGTCAGGGGGAAGGACGCCTGCCCGCTGACGGCACCGGCCGGGATCCTGCTGGGCGCGGGCCGCGACGGTTACCAGGAGGCGTCGCTTGGCATGGAGCCCGGGGACCTGCTGCTGCTCTACAGCGACGGGCTGATCGAGCGCCGGGACCGGTCGCTGGAGGAGGGGCTGGTCACCCTCACCGGCGCGGCGGCGGGCATCAGCGATCCGGGCCGGGTCATCGACGCCGTACTGGACGCCCTCGGATCGACCGACCCCGAGGACGACACCTGCGTGGTTGCGCTCAGGGTGCTGTAGCGCGCCTCAAGCCAGGCCCGGCACGCTTCCCGGGCTAGCTCTGCTCCGTGAGTGCGTTGAGGGCGCGGCGGAGCGAAGAACCCAGGTCCCACCGCTCATCCAGGGCCGCGAGCCGGTCTGGCGCGGCAGGCGTCAGCGGGAGGGTGCCGTCCACGTCAGGCACCGGGGCGTCGGTCGCGACGCGCACCACGGCCGGCGCCACGTCGAGGTAGTCGCGCGCCGCGGCTAGCTTGGGCCTGCTGTTCATGGGGAACCCGCCGTGTCCCGCCTCGATCGCGGCCAGCATCGCCTCGACGGTGCCGAACGTCCGCACCAGCGCGGCCGCCGTCTTCTCCCCCACGCCGGCAACGCCGGGCAGGCCGTCGCTGGGGTCGCCGCGCAGCGCCGCGAAGTCCGCGTAGGCGCGGCCGGGGATGTGGTACTTGGCAGCGATCGCGGACTCATCCAAGACATCCAGGTTGGTCAGCCCGCGCAGGGTGTACACCACGCGAACCGGGCGTTCGTCGTCGACCAGCTGGAACAGGTCGCGGTCCCCGGTCACGATCTCTACCGGGCCGCCGGCGCGGACGGTGAGCGTCCCGATCACGTCGTCCGCCTCGTAACCGGGTGCGCCCGCTGTCGCCACCCCGGCGGCCGCGAGGACCTCCTCGATGACCGGCACTTGCGCTGCCAGCGCGGGTGGCACCTCCTCGCTGCCATCCGGCCGTGCCCGGTGTGCCTTGTAGGAGGGGATGGCCGCGACCCGGAACGCCGGCCGCCAGTCGGCGTCCAGGCATGCCACGAGCCGGCCCGGGTGGCGCGCACCGACCAGCCGCGCGATCATGTCAAGCAGCCCACGGACGGCGTTGACGGGAGTGCCGTCCGGCGCGGTAAGCGTCTCCGGCACGCCGTAGAAGGCACGGAAGTACAGGGAAGCCGTGTCGAGCAGCATGAGCGGGCCCATCCGATCATCCTGCCAGTGCCACGCCGCACCCGTGATGGCAGCCGGGGGCCCGAAAGCGATTTCCGGTTCGTGGTCGACCATGCGCCGTGCCCGGTCCTGCTCGCGTGGCCCGGAAGACATGCCCGGCACGGGCACGATCCCGCCCTCGCCGCCCCATCCGCCACACCACCGCCGGCACCGATGAAGGGCCTGGGAGACTGAGCTCATGTCCGGACAGCAAGTGACAACGCGCCCGGCCCGCAGCTGGCGGACGGCCGCCGCCATCCTGGCCGAGCGGGACCCGGTCCTGCACCGGCTGGTCGCAGAGGTCGGCCCGGCACGGGTCCGCCCACCGGCCGAGACCCATTTCGGGGCCCTGGCCCGCGCCATCGTCTACCAGCAGCTGGCCGGTGCGGCGGCGGCCGCCATCCACGGGCGCCTGATCGCCGCGCTCGACGGCGAGGTCACCCCGGAACGGCTGTTGTCGCTGCCCGATGGCACGCTGCGCACGGTCGGGCTGTCCGGCAACAAGACGGCCTCGCTGCAGGACCTGGCGGCCAAGGTGCTGGACGGGACGGTCGTGCTCGACCCGCACCGGCTCCGGGCCGAGAGCGACGCCGAGGTCATCGCCCGGCTCACGGCCGTCCGGGGGATCGGCACCTGGACGGCGCAGATGTTCCTGATGTTCCAGCTCCGGCGGTTGGACGTGTGGCCAACGGGCGATCTTGGGGTGAGGAAAGGATTCGGGCTGGCATGGCAGATCCCGACTCCGACGGCGAAGCAGCTCGAGCCGCTCGGTGACCCGTACCGGCCGTACCGTTCGGTCGTGGCCTGGTACTGCTGGCGGGCCGCCGAGATCTACGGCGGCACGGCCGACAGCGCCCTCACCCGCTGACCGGAAGGATCCATCGCGGAACCCGCCGATGGTGCCACGGTGAGGACCCATAATCTGGGAGTTCGCATGAGACGAGCCTGCGGCAGACGGCAAGGAGTGGAACGGCGATGCAGGTAATCGAGGTGCACGAGTTCGGCGGCCCCGAGGTGTTGCAGGTCGGCGAGGCCGATCTGCCGCAGCCGCACCCGGGCGAGGTGCTGGTACGGGTCCTCGCGGCCGGGGTCGGGCCCTGGGATGTCTCGTTTCGCCGCGGCGGCTGGACCGGCGGCTTGCCGTTCGTCCCCGGCGGAGAGTTCTCCGGGGTTGTGGTGGGCGACACCGGCGGCGACGCCGCCCTGGACGACGGGGCGCCGGTGTACGGCTGGCCGGGCATGACCGGCTGCTATGCGCAGTACCTCACGTGCCCGGTGGAGCAACTGGCTCCCATCCCCGCAGGGCTGCCCGTCATCGATGCGGCGGCCGCCCCGATCGACGCGCTGACGGCGGAGCAGGGGCTGACCGACGTGCTGGCGATTGGCGCCGGGGACCGCGTCCTGATCACGGCGGGAGCGGGCGGGCTGGGTCACTTCGCGGTGCAGATCGCCCGCATTCTCGGGGCGTCGGTGACGGCCACCGCCAGCCCGCAGCACCATGAGTTCTTGCACCGGCTCGGCGCGGCCGTGGTCATCGACCACACCAAGCCCGACTGGCCTGACCAGGTTCGTGACGCGACCGACGGGGGCGCACAACGGGTGCTGGCGTGCGCGGCGGCCACCTTTGACGGCGCGGCCCGGGCCGCCCGCGACGGAGCGGTCATCGCGACGCCGGTGCGCGCCGAGGTTCCCGCTGGTCAGCGGGTTCGCTGGCAGCGGTACGAGGGGCAGCCGAGGGGCAGTGGCCTGATCCGGCTGGCCCCGTGGTTCGATGACGGATCGCTGACGGTCACGGTGCAGGCCCGGTACTACTGGCAGAACGCCGCGGAGGCACATCGCGTCGCCGAGGGTGGGCACACCGAGGGCAAGCTCGCCCTGGTCGTCGACGACGACCTCGCGGCCGAAGTGGAAGTCTGACTCAGCCACAGGTACGACCCGGCCCGGCGCCAGGTTCAGATCCCAGTCAGGCGCAAATAAATCGCTTACCTGATCGAGGATTCCGCCTTCATGTCGAGCGAAGCCTGCTAGAATCGAACAAGACTTCGAAAGAGTTCGCCGCGACCGGCTTGCTTCGCATCTGGAAGCCCGGCTCAGGTCCCTGATCCCGGGGGAGGTGATCAGCATGTGCGGCGCGGATGACCCGGCCACCGTGGACGAAGCGCTTGCGATGCTGGACCGGGCCCTGGCGATGCTGACCGCCGCCGACGCAGCGTTATTGCCGGCCGAGGTGCAGGCGCGAGCGCTCCGGGCGCTGGAGCGCGCGGAGGCACGGCACACCACGGCGCGGGCACGGATGCTGGCGGCCTTCAGCGCCCAGGGCGGGTACGAAGACGACGGGCACGGCAGCGCCAGGGTATGGCTGCGGTGGCAGACCCGGGTGACCAAAGGGGCGGCCGCCGGGGCGGTCGGATGGATGCGGCGGCTGGCCGCCCACCCCGTGATCGCTCAGGCGTTAGCCGACGGGGAGATCTCCGCGTCCTGGGCGCGGGCGATCTGCGGCTGGAGCGACCGGCTGGCCAGCCACCTGCGCGACGACGCCGACCAGATCCTGGCCGGAGCCGCGACCGCCGGGGCGGAACTCGCCGATCTGGCCGGGCTGGCCGAGCAGATATACCAGCGCGCAGGCCAGCAGTGTCCCAACGGCGACGACGATGGGTTCGATGACCGGGGCGTTGGGCTGGACATCACCTTCCGGGGCGCGGGGCGGCTCAACGGAGACCTGACCCCGGGATGCGCCGCCGCGGTATCGGCGGTATTGGAGGCGCTGGGAAAGCGGGCCGGGCCGGAAGATACGCGCACCGCCTTTCAGCGCCGTCACGACGCCCTGGAGGAGGCATGCCGGCGCCTCATCGCCGCCGGTATGGTGCCGGACCGGGCCGGGCAGCCCACCCAGATCGTCCTGCACATGGGTCTGGGCCAGCTGCGCGACCAGCCCGGCGCACCCGAGGCCGAAGCCGCCTGGGCGGCGGCCCGCGCACAGCAGCCAGGCTGGCTGGCCGGCCCCGCAGCCGACGCCGCCGCCTGCGACGCCACCATTGCGCCCATTGCCACTGGGCACGTGGACCCGGCCGCAGTCGATCGCATGGTCGGCGTGTTCCTGGCCGGGCACGGGCTGGCCGCTACCACCCCCGCCCCGGCCGCCGGCCCTGCAGAGGCCGGTGCTTGCGGCTGCCGCTGTGGCGGCTGCACCTGTGCGGCTCGCACCCCGCTCTCGCCCGCCACCCTTGGCCGGCTCCGCGCGTCGCTGCTGGCGATGGCCGCCGGTGCCCTATCCGGCCCGGGTGGCCTCGCCGCTTGGCTCCGCCACTCGGCGCTGGGCGGCGGGCCCGGCGACACCGCTAGCCTGCCGCTGAACGTTCCGCTTCCATTAGACGCCGGCGGGGCCGAGCCGACCATTCCCGCCCACTTGCGCCGCGCGGTCACCACCCGCCACTCCTGTTGCGCGTTCCCCGGCTGCGATCAGCCCGCCAGCATGTGCCAGATCCACCACCTGATCCCCCGATCCGAGGGTGGCCCGACCGCGCTGCACAACTTGATCACGCTCTGCGCGTTCCATCACCAGGTCGTCATCCACCGCTGGGGCTGGGCGCTGACCCTCCACCCGAACGGCACCACCACCGCCGCCAGCCCCGATGGCCGGCGCGTCTTCCATAGCCACGGCCCGCCCCGCCAGGCCGCGTAGGCCGGGGCCGGAGGGATCAGGCGCTGGGGTAGATGCGCTCCGGCGTGACCAGCACGCCGGTGCGGCGCTCTTCGGCCATGACCCGGTCGTAGGTGTCCCAGTCGTCGTGCGTCCCGCCGCAGGCGGTGAAGATCTGCCGTAGCAGGAGGCGGACGCCGTCGGCGTCGAGGTCGCCGAGCTTGTCATCCGGGCCCGCCAGGTCGGCGGGGCCCTCGGCCGCCACCCACTCCCACGCCGCCCGGACCACCACCGTGGCGCGCGGGCGGGCGCGCAGGTTCGCCAGCTTCCGGCTCCGCCCCCGCGCCACCAGGCCGACCACCGGCTCACCGGTGACCGGGTGACCGAGCACGCCGGCGTTCACGACCGACGACTGGATCGTGGCGTCCGGCCGCAGGGTCGATACCACGCAGAGGCCGTGGTCGCGGGCGACCAGCCGGGCGAAGTCACTGAGATCGGTCATGCCGGGACCTTAGCCCACCGAGGAGTAGGCCACCACCCCGCGCCGCAGGGCCTCGACCGCCTGACGTGCGGTAACGCCGATCGGGGCGTCCCGGCCTGCCGCCACCGCGATCTGGCCGAGCAGGTCCATCAGCTGCTTGACCGCCCGGACGAAATCGCCCGGGGTCACGTCGGGACCGAGCACCGACTCCAGCGGCTTGCCCTGTGCCCAGGCGTACGCGGCCCACGCGAAACCCAGGTCGGGTTCGCGCAGGAACGCCAGCTTGTGCTCCCTCTCGACGGCCGCGAGCTCGCCCCGCAGCGACACCATCGCGGCGAGGATCTCGCGGACCGGGCTGCCCGGAACCTGCGGCGGTGCCGCGTCCTCGGTCTTGCGTGCCTCGAAGGTCAGGGCCGAGACGCAGGCGGCGAGCTCGGCCGGGTCCAGGCCGCGCCAGAGGTCGCGCCGCAGGCACTCGGCCGCCAGCAGGTCCAGCTCGGTGTACAGGTCGGCCAGCCGCCTGCCGGCCGGGGTCACGGTGTCGCCGTCGAGATACCCGAGGTCGCCCAGCACCGCGCACACCCGCTGGAAGGTCCGCGCGATCACGTGGGACCGGCCGGCGACGGCCGCCTCCAGCTGCCGCACTTCACGTTCCAGGCGTGCATAACGCTCGGCCTGGCGGGCGTGGTCTTCCCGGTCCGGGCAGGCGTGGCACGGGTGCTGGCGCAGGCGGCGGCGGAGCCGGGTGATCTCCGGCTGGTCGGCCTGCGACGGGTGGGTCCGGGACCGCCCAGCCTGGCCAGCGCCATCGGCGGCCGGCTGGTCGTCGCCTTCGCGCCTGTCCCGCGTTGGGTGGCCCGCCAGCTTGTTGCGGACGGTGGAGGCCAGGTCGCGGCGGGCCCGCGGGGAGCGGGCGCTGAAGGCGGCCGGAATCCGCACCCGGCCCAGGACGGCGGGGGGCTCGGGGAAGTCGGCGGCCGACAGCCGCTTCACCTGGCGGCCCGCGGTGAGCACGAGCGGCAGCGGGGAACCGTCCCGGCCGAACCCGCCTGGCACCGCGCCCCCGCGGCCGCCGCCTCCGGTCCCTTTCCTGCGGGCCTCTTTCCGGCCGGCCGCCGCGGACAGGCCCGGGTCGAGAACCACCGCGATCCCCGCGCGCCTGCCGCCGGGAACCCGGATGATGTCCCCGCGGCGCAAGGTCTGCAGCGATCGCAGCGCGTCCTCGCGGCGGGCCGCGCTCCGCTGCCGGGCGGCCGCTCCCTCCAGGTCCGACAGCTCCTTGCGGAGCCGTGCGTACTCGGCGAAGTCACCCCGGTCGCAGTTCACCGCCAGCCCGGCCAGCGCCTCCCTGTCGCGGCGTGCCTGGCGGGCGATTCCCACTACGGCCCGGTCGGCCTGGAACTGGGCGAACGAGGACTCGAGCAGCGCGGCCGCGCGCTCCAGGCCGACCTGACCGACCAGGTTCACCGCCATGTTGTACGAGGGCCGGAAGCTCGAATTGAGCGGATAGGTCCGGGTGCTGGCGAGCCCGGCCACCGCCCTGGGATCCACGCCCGGGCGCCACAGCACCACCGCATGGCCCTCCACGTCGATCCCCCGCCGGCCGGCCCGGCCGGTCAGCTGCGTGTACTCGCCCGGCGTCAGCGGGACGTGGGCCTCACCGTTCCATTTGTCGAGCCGCTCGATCAGCACCGTGCGGGCCGGCATGTTGATCCCGAGCGACAGCGTCTCGGTCGCGAAGACCGCCCGCACCAGCCCCTCTTCGAACAGCTCCTCCACCACTTCCTTGAAGGTGGGGAGCAGGCCGGCGTGGTGCGCGGCGATGCCGCGCTGCAGCCCGGTGAGCCACTCGCCGTAGCCGAGCACCGGGAGGTCGGATTCCGGGACGTCCACCGTCCGCCGCTCCGCGATCTCGGTGATGACCGCCGCCTCGTCCGGCGTCGTCAGCCGGAGTCCCGCGTCCAGGCACTGGCGGACCGCCGCGTCGCAGCCTGCCCGGCTGAAGATGAAGGTGATCGCGGGCAGCAGGCCGGCCGCGTCCAGCCGCCCGATCACCTCCGGCCGGTGCGGCAGCCGGAACCGGGTGGGCCGGCGACCGGGACGGCCCCCCCACTCCTCCCGCCGGGCCAGCCGCAGCAGTTCCGGGTTGACCTGCGGGGCCTGGTCCCCGTGCCGGGCCGCGTCCTGCTCCACGAACAGGTCGTAGAGCCGCCCGGCGGCCAGCACGTGCTGCCAGAGCGGCACCGGCCGGTGCTCGTCCACGATCACGGTGGTCCCGCCCCGGACCTGGGTCAGCCAGTCGCCGAACTCCTCGGCATTACTGACCGTGGCCGACAGGGCCACCACCTGCACCGATTCGGGCAGGTGGATGATCACCTCTTCCCAGACCGCGCCGCGGAACGCGTCGGCCAGGTAATGCACCTCGTCCAGGACCACGTAGCCCAGGCCGGCCAGGGTGGCGGAGCCGGCGTAGAGCATGTTGCGCAGCACCTCGGTGGTCATCACCACCACCGGCGCCTCGCCGTTGATGCTGTTGTCGCCGGTGAGCAGGCCGACGCTGTCGCTGCCGTAGCGCCGCACGAGATCGCCGTACTTCTGGTTCGACAGCGCCTTGATCGGCGTCGTGTAGAAGCACTTGCGCCCCCCGGCCAGGGCCAGGTGCACGGCGAACTCCCCCACCACCGTCTTGCCCGACCCGGTCGGGGCGGCGACGAGCACCCCGTGCCCGTCGTTCAGCGCCCGGCATGCCTTGCGCTGGAAGTCATCGAAGCCGAAGTCGTACAGCGCCTGGAACTGGGTGAGGACCGGCCCGTCCTCCGCCTGCTGTTCGCGGAACGCCGCGTAACGCCGCGCCGGGCTGGTGGGCATGCGATCAAGCGTAGGCGAGCCCCGGCCGGGCATGACCCGGCGCCGCGCTAGCGCTGGCCGGAGCTGACGCTGTCGTCGAAGTCGAGCGGCGAGATCTGGTCGTCGTCCAGGCCCGCGTAGATCGAGGGCCGGCGGGCCCGGCGCCGGTCGTTGGCCCACACGAAGACCTCGGCGAGCTCGACCAGGACCACACAGGGCACCGCGAGCAGGAGCATGGAGAACGGGTCTGGGCTGGGGGTGGCCACCGCGGCGAACGCGAACACCGCGAAGATCATCACCCGGCGCCACTTCCGCATCCGGGCGTGTGTCAGCACCCCAGCCATGTTGAGTATCACCATGATCAGCGGGACCTCGAAGGCGAGGCCGAAGATCAGCAGCATCGCCATCGCGTAACCGAGGTAGGTGTCGATGGTGATCAGCGGCTTGACCCCACCTGGCGTCAGGCCGAGGAGGAACTCCAGGCCATGGCTCAGCGCGAAGTAGGCGAACACGCCACCGAGCGCGAACAGCGGCACGGCGGTGCCGACGAACGCGTAGGTCCAGCGCTTCTCCCTGCGGTAGAGCCCCGGCGCGATGAACGCCCATAGCTGGTAGAGCCAGACCGGCGAGGACACGATCAGGCCCACGACGAAGGCGATCTTGAGGTGCACGAAGAACGCGTCGAACACACCGGTCACGATGAGCGGATGCTCATCCTTGCCGCAGCCGACCACGCCCTCGATGTTGATCCGGCAGAACGGCTCCGCGATGAAGGTCCAGGCCGGCTTGAAGAAGATCCAGCCCAATACCATGCCCAGCGTCAGCCCGAGCAGGGCCTTGAGCAGGCGGTTGCGGAGCTCGCGGATGTGCTCCATGAGCGACATCCGCGCATCGGGATTGTCGAGCCTGGCCGCCCCCGGCGCGCGGCGGCCCCCCGCGCCGGACGGCGCGCTGGGGTCAGGCGTCGTGGTCATCTCCCGGCGGGCGCTCAGCGGGGCTGGTTGCTGCGCTGGGCCTCGGAGAGCGGAACCCCGTCCACCACGGTGCCGTCGTCCTTAGCGGGCGCGGGCAGCTGCTGCGGCGCGGCTTGGGCAGGGCCGGACTGGCTCTGAGCGGCCTGGGCCTGGCCGTCATCGGCCTTCTCGCCGTCGCGGAGTCCCGACGTCTCCGCCTTGAAGATACGCATGGACCGGCCGAGCGCGCGGGCGCTGTCCGGCAGCTTCTTGGCCCCGAAGAGCACCAGCACCACTGCCGCCAGGATCAACAGGTGCCAGGGGCTGAGTTCACCAAGCATGTTCCGTCCTTCTCAGTGTGGAACGTGCCCCTGCCGCTCCAGGGACGTCTTCAGGCACATGGTACGCCCGGTTGCGCGCTAACTCACCATTCCGGCCGTGGGCGGGCTTCCATCGCTTGCCTCGCTCCCTCCGCCGACTGCGCCGCTGCCGTACTGTGCCAGGGCTGCGGCGGCCTCCTTGCGGACGCCCGCGGCGAGCTCAGCGGGCTCGACGAGCCGCCCGTCCTCGCCGAGCCGCAGGGCGAGCCGGCGCACCCATTCGCCGTCCGGGGTGCGCAGGACCACCCGCAGCCGGCCCTCACCCAGGTCCGTCACTTCCTCACAGGGGTAGTACTCCGCGACCCAGCGCCCGTACGGCGACAGCTCGATCACCACCCGCAGGTCGTTCGGCGAGGGCCGGAAGAGCCCCTGGTCGACGTCGACGGACTCCGCCTCCTGCGGTACCTCGGCGGCCACCGTCAGCACCTGGACCCCGAGCACGCGGTCGAGCCGGAATAGGCGCACGTCCTCGGCGCGCCGGCACCAGCCTTCGAGATAGGTCCGGCCTTCCACCACCAGCAGCCGCATCGGGTCCACATCCCGCTCGGTCGCCTCATCGCGGCCGGGCACGTAGTACGACAGGTGGACCCTCCGGCCGGAGGCCAGCGCCTCCCGCAGCTGGGCCGCGACGCTCTGCTCGGCGTTCCGGTCGACCTGCACCGCCACCTGCGCGGCGGGAGCCCCGGCCGCCCCGGCCGCGGCCTCGAGCTTGGCGATGGTGCGGCTGAGCGCGGAGCCCTCGGCCAGGCCCGGCGCAACCTGGCCCACCTCACCCAGCATCCGCAGCGCCACCAGCAGGGCGCTCGCCTCGTCCACCCCGAGCCGGAGCGGGCGCTCCATCGACTCGGCCTGGCTGACCACGATCTCGCCGCCCTCGTAGGACAGGTCGATGGGGCAGTACGGGTCCGGCGCGCGCAGCTCCACGCACCACAGCATGTTGAGGTCGTCGACCAGCTGGCGCTCGCTCACGCCGAACGCGGCCGCGGTCTCGGACAGTCCCACGATCTTGCGGCTGACGACGTAGGGGACGAGGGCCAGCAGCCGCTGCAGCCGGTCGGAGCTGGTGGTGACCCCGGTCATGCCAGCACCCCCTTCAGCCGGGTGATGACCGCGTCGCGCAGGTCCGCAGGCTCACTGACGACCACGTCCGCGCCGAACGAGGCGATGTGCTCGGCGAACCATCCCGCGTCCGAGAACGGCACATCCACCAGGTCCCATCCGTCGCTGCCCGGCTCTTCGCGGGTGGCGCGGCGGCGGAGCCCGAACCCCGTCCCGGCCCGGATCTTCAGCACCGCGGTCTGCTGCTCGGCCGGATGGGAGTCCCATTCCCGCACCAGTTCCCGCACGTCGGTGCCCTCGGGCACGGTCACCGCGCCCCGGGGGCCGCTGAACTCGACCCGGCCCTCGATCCGGCTCAGCCGGAACACCCTGACCGCGTCGCGTGCCTGGTCGTGGCCGGCCACGTACCAGCGGCCGTGCCGGTTCACCACGCCCCACGGCTCAAGCCTCCGCCGCTGCAGCTCGCTGCGCCCGAGGGCCCGGTAGGTGAAGGTGACCGGGCGGCGGTCCCGCACCGCTTCCCAGAGCGGGCCGAACAGGGCCTCCCCGGTGAGCCTCGGCTCGATGCCGGGCTGGCTCGTCTCCTCGGCCTCCACCCCGGCGGCCCGGAGCTTGAGGAGCGCCCCGGCGGCCGCCCCGGCGAGCTCGGCGCGCCGCCATACGCGCGCGGCGAGTGCCAGCATGGCGGCCTCGTCCGGTTCCAGCCTGATGTCCGGGAGCACGTACTCCTGCCGGGGGATGCGGTAGCCCAGCTCGTCATCGAGCGGCCCGTTGGTTCCCATGTCGAGCGGGATCCCCAGCTCGCGGAGTTCCTCCTTGTCCCGCTCGAACATGCGCTTGAACGCGTCGAAGGAGTCGGGATAGCCGGGCACCGCCGCCCGGATCTGGGTCGCCGTCAGGTACCGCTGACTGGAAAGCAGGCAGACGACCAGGCTGAGCAGCCGCTCGGTTTTCCGCCTTGACATCGCCGTGATCTCCCTGTCCCAGGCTATTGTCTCCCGGTTGCCCGCGTGCGGTGGACGCTACGCGGGATGCCGCGTGTTGGGCGGGCCGGCCGGGAGACTCCCGCACGCCAAGTTACCCTGCGGAGGTGATCCGTTGGCGAGACGCGGTGGTGACGGCCGTGCGCCGCGAGTGGCCGGGCGCGGTCGAACTCGAGGTGACGGCGGGCGGCGTGACGCTGCCGGCGCTCGCGTACCCCGCGCTGACGGGCCGGCCGCGGGTGGGCGACCGGGTCTTGCTGAACGCGACCGCGCTCGAGCTTGGCCTGGGGACCGGCGGGTATGCGCTGGTGGTGGCGGTCCCCGAGCGGCTGCCGGACGGCACGGCCGGGCCCGGCCATCTGGTCAAGGCGCGGTACACGCCGCTGCAGGCGACCGTGCTCGGCGCCGACGAGCAGGGATCGCCCCACCACGAGGTGCTCAGGGACGCGGACGACCTGGGCGGGATGCCGGTGGTGGTCGCCGACCTGCACTCGGCCGTGCCGGCGGTCCTGGCCGGGCTGCGCGCGGACTGCCGCGACCCCACGGTGGCCTACGTGATGCTGGACGGCGGGGCGCTGCCTGCGTGGTTCTCCCGGACCATAGCTGGCCTGCGGGAAGCGGGCTGGCTGGCCGGCACGGTGACCGTGGGGCAGGCGTTCGGCGGTGACCTGGAGACGGTCACCGTGCACACCGGCCTGCTCGCGGCGCGGCACGTGCTGGGCGCGCAGGTGGCCGTCGTCGCGCAGGGACCGGGGAACCTGGGCACCGGCACCCGGTGGGGGTTCTCGGGCGTCGCCTGCGGGGAGGCGGTCAACGCGGCGGCCGTGCTGGGCGGCCGCCCCGTCGCCAGCCTGCGGGTCAGCGAGGCCGACCCGCGTCCCCGCCATCGCGGCGTCTCGCACCACAGCCTGACGAGCTACCGGCGGGTGGCGCTGGCCAGGGCGGACGTGGCCGTGCCCGAGCTGCCGGGAGAGTTCGGGAAGCAGGTCGCCGCCGAGGCGGCGCCGCTCGGGGAGCGGCACCGGCTGGTGACGGTCCCGGTGGACGGGCTGATGGAGCCGCTGGCCGCGTGCCCGGTCCGGCTGTCCA
>DAITAE010000446.1:0-4199 GCA_036824445.1 Streptosporangiaceae bacterium
TGACCGCGCTCCAGTCCCGCGGCCACACGGTGGCGATGACCGGCGACGGCATCAATGACGTGCTCGCCCTCACCCGAGCCGATCTGGGCGTGGCGATGGGCTCGGGCAGCGGGGCGACCCGTGCCGCCGCCAAGATCGTCCTCCTGGACGACAGCTTCGCCACGCTGCCGTACGTCGTGGCGGAAGGCCGCCGTGTTCTCGGCAACATCGAACGGGTGGCGAGCCTGTTCCTCACCAAGACCGCGTACGCGGTGCTGCTGTCCGTGGCCACCGCGGTGGTGGCGCTCGCCGTCACCGAACTGCAAGGGCTGCGCTTCCCGTTCCTGCCTCGTCACCTGACGCTGATATCGACGCTGACCATCGGTGTGCCCGCGTTCGTCCTGGCACTCGCGCCGAGCGCGCAGCGGGTGGCACCCGGCTTCGTTTCGCGCGTGCTGCGGTTCGCGATTCCGTCGGGCATCGCCTGCGCCGCGGCCACGTTCTCGGCCTACCTCCTCGCCCGGCTCACCCCGGGCAGCAACCTGATCGCCGACCGGACCACCGCGGTGATCACCTTGTCCGCCACCGCGCTCTGGGTGCTCGCCCTCGTCGCCCGCCCCTACACCTGGTGGCGGATCATGCTGGTGGCGGCGATGGCCGCCGGGATGGTGCTCGCCCTGACCATCCCGGCATCCCGCATGTTCTTTGAATTGCGCCAGCACGAACTGGCCTCCGACCTCATCGGCCTGGGCATCGCGACCTGCGCGGGGGTCCTGCTGACCGTGTTCCTCGCGCTCACACACCGCCTGCCCGGCCGAGCGGATTCCCCCGCCGGCCCGTAGCCCATGATCACGGACACTTTTGGCGCTTTGCGCAGAGGATCGTCCGTGATCATGGACTGGCCGGGGGACCCCTCTCGCCCCCATTAAGCTGGAGGCATGGCCGATCCCCAGGAGGTTCTCGCGGAGCGGGTGCGCACGGCACTCGGCGCTGCATTCGGCGCGGAGTATGCCGACGCTGACCCCGTCATCCGGCCATCCGCGTTCGCCGATTACCAGGCCAACGTGGCCCTGCCGCTGGCCAAGCGGCTCGGGCGGGCGCCCCGCGATGTGGCGGCCGAGATCGCGCGCCACCTCGGCTTGGAGGACGTCTGCCGCGACGTCGACGTGAGCGGGCCGGGATTCATCAACTTCACCCTGCGCGACGAATGGATCGCCCGGCAGGCCGCCGGCCTGCTCGAGGACCCTCGTCTCGGCGTGCCGGTGGCGGACCCCGCGCAGAACGTCGTGGTCGACTACTCGTCCCCCAACGTCTCCAAGGAGATGCACGTCGGCCACCTGCGGACGACCGTGGTGGGGGACGCGATCGTGAGGATTCTGGCGTACCTGGGGCACGACGTGATCCGCGCCAACCACCTCGGCGACTGGGGCACCCAGTTCGGCCTGCTGATCGAGCACTTGCTGGACGTCGGCGAGGACACCGCCCGGCAGCAGCTTTCGGCCGGAGAGATCAACGCCTTCTACCAGGCGGCGCGGGTCAAGTTCGACAGCGATCCTGCCTTCGCGGATCGGTCGCGGCACAGGGTGGTCCTGCTGCAGGGCGGCGACAAGGAGACCCTCCGCCTGTGGCAGGCGCTTGTCGACGATTCCAAGCAGTACTACAACACGATCTACCGGCGGCTCGGGATCACCCTCACCGACGATGACCTGGCACCGGAGAGCTTTTACAACTCGATGCTCGCCAGCGTCTGCGACGAACTCGCCGCCGACGGCATCGCGGTGATCAGCAACGGTGCGCTGTGCGCGTTCCCACCCGGGTTCACCGGCCGGGACGGTGAACCGCTGCCGATGATCTTGCGCAAGACCGATGGCGGCTACGGCTACGACACCACCGACCTGGCCGCGATCAGGTACCGGATCAGGGACCTGAAGGCCAACCGGCTTATCTACGTGGTCGGCGCCGAGCAATCGCTGCACTTCCGCATGCTGTTCGCCGTCGCCCGCCAGGCGGGCTGGCTGACCGACGATGTCACCGCGGAACACGCGGTCATCGGCCTGGTCAGCAGCGCCGACGGGGGACGGATCCGGACCCGCAGCGGTGAGCAGGTCAAGCTGATCACACTGATCGACGAGGCGGTCGAGCGCGCAGGCCAGGTGATCGCCGACCGGTACGACGACCCGGTCCTGCGCCAGCAGATCGCCGAGGCGGTCGGCATCGGAGCACTCAAGTACGGCGACCTGTCGGTGGCCCGGGACTCGGGTTACATATTCGACTTCGACCGCATGCTCGCGCTGACCGGCAACACTGGGCCGTATCTTCAGTACGCGACCGCCCGCATCCGCTCGATCTTCCGCAGGGCCGGGCTCGATCCGGGCAAGGTGACCTCCAGCCTGCACCTGGCGGAAGGCGCCGAGCGTGCGCTCGCGCTCACCGCACTCGGTTTCGGCGCGGCTGTCGGCGGGGCCGGCCGCAGGGCCGAGCCGCACGTGCTCGCGGCCTTCCTGTTCGACGTCGCCAGCACCTTCACCACGTTCTACGAGACGTGCCCGGTGCTGAATGCCCCGTCGCCCGAGCTGCGTGACAGCAGGCTCGCGCTCTGCGCCCTGGCGCTGCGGGTTCTGACGACGGGGCTTGACCTGCTTGGGATCCCCGTGCCGGACCGGATGTAGCCCGCGCGGACGCGGCCTGGACACCGCAGCCCGCGCGGACGCAGCCCGGGCACCGCAGCCGCGCGGAGGTAGCCCGGGGCCATGCGGCCCGCCGCCAGGCGTGGCGCCCAGGGACGGGCCAGCCCCCTGAGCGCCCGAAGCGAACTTGTAGCTCGTTCCCAGGGAAATCCCAGCTTCGGCTGGCTGTTGTCACAGGCCCGGCCGGGACCATGACGCCCATGGACAACTTCTACCGGCCCGCTGGCGACGATCCAGGCGACCACCAGCGCACAGAGCAGTTCTGGCACGGCCAGGGCGTGCCACCAGGCGGTCAAGATCCTGGCTCGGGATATCCCTGGCAGCAGCCAGGGCCGCGGGCACAAGCGACCAAAGACCACCACAGGGCGTGGCACTGGACGGTGGGGATCGCCCTGGCGGCCCTGCTCGCGGGCGGCGGCGCAATCGCCGGGGCGTCTCTGGCCCGCACGTCCCCCTCCACCACACCCTCCGCGGACACTGGCGCAGCCGGCAGTACCGGGAGCGGACCGGGCGGCAGCGGGACAGGCACCGCGGCCAGCACGGCAGGCAGCGGCAGCCAGGCCGCCCTGCTCAACGCCACGCTGAACGCGGCGGCCTCACCCAACGCCGCGGTCGCCACCGCCGCGGCCGGCGCGGTGGCGTCGGCCCCGAGCGCCGGAACCGGCGCGGCGGCGGCCGCCCCGGCGGTGCGGCGATGCGCCAAGGCGGCGAGGGCCGCAAGGGCGGCACGGCTCAGCGGGCACCCCCGGCTGTCGAGAGCCGCGCGCGCGGCCACCGCGCGCTGCCGCTTCATCCGCCGCCGGGTCCACCGCTTCTTCCTCCTGCGCGGTGTTGACGGCCAGTTCTCCTTCCGGACCCGGTCCGGCGCCATCCGCACGCTCGCCTTCGAGCGAGGCGTGATCGAATCGGTGAACAACGGCAGCTCCATCGTGGTCAAGGCCGCCGACGGCACCATCTGGAGCTGGGACCTGGTCAGCAACACGGTCGTGAGGGACCTGAGTGGCAAGATCAGCAAATCCGCGCTCGCCGCCGGTCAGCCCGTCTGGGTCGGCGGGCGGGTGGTCAGCGGAGCCAAAGACGCCAGGCTTGTCTTCGTCCGGCCCCCGAGTAGATGAGCCGGGCGAAGGCCGAGCGCGCCGTCCGCCTCCCGCGGCCCCGGCCGCGGGAGGCGGTAGCCTGAGCAGCCTTCGTTCGGCATGATCGGCGGTGCAACATCCGACCGGGCCAAGCCGCAGAATGCGCCATGGTGATGACAGACAACGAGCGGATCCCGCAGGTACTCGTCGTCGACGACGAACCGAACATCCGTGAGCTGGTGCAGGTCGCGCTCAAGTTCCATGGCTGCGCCGTGAGCACGGCCACGGGCGGGGTGGACGCGATCCGGCAGGCCGAGGCGCTGCGGCCCGACCTGATCGTGCTCGACGTGGTGATGCCGGACCTCGACGGGTTCGAGGTGTGCCGCCGCCTGCGCGCCATGGGCAACGAGGTCCCGGTGATCTTCCTGACCGCCCGGGACACCTCCTCCGACACCGT